>JBEBAJ010000032.1:0-14035 GCA_041158965.1 Pseudomonadota bacterium
GACGCCCTGGTCAATTGCGCCGGGATCAGCGGCCCCAACGTCAAGCTGTGGGATTACGGCATTGAAGATTGGCAACAGGTGATGAACATCAACATCAACGGTGTTTTTCACGGTTGTCGCGAATTGGTGCCGCATATGCGCCAGCGCAAATATGGCCGCATCGTCAACATCGCCTCGGTCGCTGGCAAAGAGGGCAACCCCAACGCCAGCGCTTACAGCACCAGCAAGGCGGCCGTGATCGGGCTGACCAAGTCACTGGGCAAAGAGCTCGCTGACCTCGACATCAAGGTCAACTGCGTGACACCTGCCGCCGTCAAGACGGCGATCTTTGATCAAATGTCCGAGCAGCACATCAACTTCATGCTCAGCAAGATCCCCATGGGCCGTTTTGGCACCCCCGACGAAATCGCCGCCATGGTGGTTTGGTTGTGCACCGAAGACTGCTCGTTCACCACCGGTGCCGTGTTCGACCTCTCTGGCGGACGCGCCACTTACTGATTTTCAGCCTCACAGAATTCAAAAGGAGAAACCATGAAACTTGTACGCTATGGCAAACCCGGCCAGGAAAAACCCGGCCTCATTGACGCTGCAGGCCATCTGCGCGACCTCAGCGCCGTCGTGCCCGACATCGGCCCCGACACCCTTGATGAAAAAACGCTGAAAAAGCTCGCCAAACTCAAAACCGACAAACTGCCCCTGGTCAAAGGCAAGCAGCGCATGGGTTGCCCGGTCAGCTTCGTGCCCCAATTCATCGCCATCGGCCTCAACTATGTTGACCACGCCAAAGAGGCGGGCATGCCCATCCCCAAAGAGCCGGTGGTCTTCCTCAAGGCCAACAGCTGCATTCAGGGCCCCGACGACGATGTGATGCTGCCCAAGGGCTCAAAGAAGGGCGACTGGGAAGTCGAACTCGGCATCGTGATCGGCAAAAAAGCCAGCTATGTCTCCCAAAAAGAAGCGCTGGACTATGTCGCCGGTTACTGCGTCGTGAATGATGTGTCCGAGCGCGAGTACCAGCTTGAGCGCGGCGGCACCTGGGACAAGGGCAAGGGCTGCCCCACCTTCGGCCCGATCGGCCCCTGGCTGGTCACCAAAGACGAAATCACCAACCCGCACAAACTGGGCATGTGGCTGGATGTCAATGGCCAGCGCATGCAAGACGGCAGCACCAAGACCATGATCTTCGGTGTTGAAAAGCTGGTCAGCTACTGCAGCCAGTTCATGACCCTCTTGCCCGGCGATGTGATCACCACCGGCACACCCCCGGGGGTCGGGTTGGGCATCAAGAAAAACGGCAAACCGGCACCCGTGTTCCTCAAGCCCGGTGACGTCATGACCGTGGGCATCGATGGCCTGGGCGTGCAAACCCAGCGCGTCATCGCCTACAAAAAGTCTTAGGAAGCCCTGTAAAACTCGCTGCGTGTAAGTTTCGCCCAAAATCGGGATGCCATGCAAGGCGGATTTCGAAGCAGATATCGGAATATCTCTGCAAGAAATTCAACGAAGCAGGGCGCCCGAGTTTGGGATGAAACGACGCATGGGGTTTTGCAGAGCTTCCTTAAATGATCTTCAGCCCCAGTCCGCCCGCTGCGGTGGTCTGGGGCAGGGGCTCTTCATCAAAGGCCACGTCGCCGCCCTCAAAAGCGGTGCCCGTGGCTTTGATGTTTTTGAAGTCAAACAGCCCCGCGTCCATCAGGTGCGAGGGCACGGCGCTCTTGAGCGCATTGAACATATTGTCCAGCCGCCCCGGGTGCTTTTTTTCCCACTCGCGCAGCATCGC
The DNA here is from genome assembly GCA_041158965.1 of Pseudomonadota bacterium. Classification (GTDB taxonomy): domain Bacteria; phylum Pseudomonadota; class Gammaproteobacteria; order Burkholderiales; family Burkholderiaceae_C; genus Limnohabitans. The sequence goes on from JBEBAJ010000032.1 coordinate 1,781, forward strand.
GCCGACCTGTTTGCGTTGCAGGTTTTCCTGGCTGCCGCACAGGGTGCACGGAATGATCGGAAATTGCCGGTGCTCGGCCCAGCGGATCAGATCGCGCTCGGCCACATAGGCCATCGGCCTGATCACCACATGCTGGCCGTCGTCACTGACCAGTTTGGGCGGCATGGCCTTGAGCTTGGCACCAAAAAACATGTTCAGGAAAAACGTCTGCAAGATATCGTCGCGGTGGTGGCCCAGCGCGATCTTGGTCGCCCCCAGTTCGCGCGCCACCCGGTACAAAATCCCACGGCGCAGGCGGCTGCACAGGCTGCACATGGTCTTGCCCTCAGGGATTTTGTCTTTCACGATCGAGTAGGTGTCCTGCGTTTCAATGTGAAAGGGCACCCCCACCTCGCGCAAATAATTCGGCAGCACCTCGGCAGGAAAGCCGGGTTGCTTTTGGTCCAGGTTCACGGCCATCAGCTCAAAGCGGATGGGGGCACGGGCCTGCATCTTGAGCAAGATGTCGAGCATGCCGTAGCTGTCCTTGCCCCCCGACAGGCAGACCATGACCCGATCGCCCTCTTCGATCATATTGAAGTCGATGATCGCCTCGCCGACCAGTCGGCACAGGCGCTTTTCCAGTTTATGGGTCTCGCGCTCGATCTTGGGCGAAATCAGGGCGGTTTCGGGCAGGGTGATCATGGCCCGTATTGTCGCACCATGCTCTACTTTTGCGCCAAGGCCGCTGCTTCACACGATTTTGGCGATCAGGGCGCACAGGCCACTGAGGATCACCGTGCTGGTCAGGGGAATGAACCACTCGCGGCGAAACAACCGGAAACGGAAATCACCCGGCAAGCGCCCAAAGCCGAGTTTCTCCAGCCACGGGGTCAGGCTGTTGATGAGCAAGAGCGCGATGAACACCACAATCAGCCAGCGGAACATTCTTTATCCTATAAGGTATGGGTGCGGTCGCCCTGGGCAAAGCCCAGGGGCTCCCAGGCTGGCCCGGCGCCCAGCGCAATGACCTTGAACAATTCACCCATTTCGTGCTCTGTCAGCAGCTTTTGCGCCATGGCCCGCTCAGGCAGGCTGGCATCGGCCAACAGCTCAACCATCCCGCCATTGATCAAAAACCTGGCTTGTGAGGTATAGCCCAGCACCTCCAGGCCGGCCTCTTGCGCGGCCAGTGCGATGCCGGTGAAATTGACATGGGCGGTGATGTCTTTGGTCCCCACATCGGCCAGCGGGTCGGGGTCGCTGCGGTGCCCCTGGTGGCACATCAGGGTGCCCATGTGGCGCTGCGGGTGGTAGTACTCGCGCTCAGGAAAGCCATAGTCCAGCAAAAAGACCGCCCCGCGCTGCAAGCGCTGGGCCAGGGTGCGCACGAACGCCTCGGCCTGCGGATGGATCTCGCAGAGGTAGTCGTGGGTGCCTTCGATCTCCAGCGGGGGGCGCAAGTCGGTGGGCCGATCAGACCAGGCCCAGGGTCGCCGGGGGTCGTCTTGGGCCACCACCCCGCGCTCAAACCAGCGGCCGTTTTGGCGCACCAGCAGTTGCACCGGCATGGCGTCCAGCAATTCATTGCCCACCACCACCCCGCAAAACGACTCAGGCCACTCATCGTGCCAGACCACGCGCGTGCCATGTGCGGCCAGGGTCTCTTGCTGTCGCTGGCGCAAACCGCCCGACAGATCCACGATGTGATAACTCCCCACTGCTTCCCCCAGGCTCTCCAGCAATTGCAGCGCCAATGCGCCGGTCCCGGCGCCAAACTCCCACACTTCCTTGGTCTGGGTGCGTTGCAGGGCCTCTTGCACCGAACGTGCCAGGGTGCGCCCGAAATACACGGAGAGCTCGGGGGCCGTCACAAAGTCGCTGCCCGAGTCGGGCATGCGCCCGAATTTGCGCAAAGGGCCGCTGTAATAACCCGTGCCCGGGGCATACAAGGCCAGCGCCATGAAGCGGTCAAACCCCATCCAGCCCTGGGTTTGGCTCATCTGGCGGGCAATCAGCCGGGCAAGGGCATCGGGTGCATACATGGCCGCATTATCCAAGATACGTCGTGATGCCCCTTCGCTGCCGTGGCCATCCCATGCCCACACAGTCCCTCTCGGAAGCCCAAATCAAGCACAATGGCGTCTTTGGCACAAAATCGTTTTATGTCACATTGGGTCTGGGTCAGCGGCGGCGCCCATCGCCTGGGTCGCGAAATCAGTTTGGCGTTTGCCCAAGCGGGTTGGTCTGTGGCCGTCCATTGCCGCGAGTCGCGCGCCAGTGCTGAAGAGGTCGCCACGCTGTGCCGCGCCCATGGGGTGGACGCGCAGGTGCTGCAGGCCGATCTGGCCGATGCGGGCCAGACCCGCGCCATGTGCGACCAAATGGGGCAGACCCTGGGCACCGATTTGCGCTGCGTGGTCAACAACGCCTCCTTGTTCATGCCCGACCACGCCAGCGACTTTGACGACGAACAGGCCCTGGCCCAATGGCAGGTCAATCTCATGGCACCCATGCGCATGGGCCGCTGGCTGGCCGGCATCCACGGCGCATCCAGGCAGCCGCAGGCCAGCCTCGTCCACATCCTCGATCAAAAGGTCTTCAACCTCAACCCCGATTATTTTTCTTACACCCTCAGCAAATTGGCCCTGCACCAGGCCGTGGCCTTGCAAGCCCAGTCCCTGGCGCCCACCCTGCGCGTCAATGCCGTGGCCCCGGGGCTGCTCTACCTCAGTGGTCCGCAGACCGAAGCCAACTTTCAGGCCGCCGGGCGCGCCAATTTGCTGCGACACCCCATCGACCCCAAACTCGTGGCCCAGTCGGTGCTCTACCTCGCCCAAAACCCCGCCATCACCGGGGCCAGCTTGCCTGTGGACAACGGCCAGCATCTGGTGGGCATGGACCGTGATGTGATGAACGTCCCCATCGAAGCCCTCAGAAAGTATTCCGAATGAGCCCCCATGACCCCTCTTTGCGCCACTGTCGCCGCATGTTCTTGCGCGGCCTGACCGTGCAGGCTCGAATCGGCATCCACGACTTCGAGCGCGTCGCCCCGCAGCGCCTCATTCTGGACATTGATGTCTATGTCGATCTGGCTGGCCACACCCCCCAGGCCGATGACATCGCCGAAGTGGTCGACTACGATTTTGTGCGCGATCTGGTGCATCGGCGCATCGCCTTGGGGCATATCATGCTGCAAGAAACCCTGTGCGACGATGTGCTCGATGAAATCATGCGCCACCCCGGGGTGCGCGCCGCCCAGGTCTCCACCCGCAAACCCGATGTCTACCCCGACTGCGAGGCGGTGGGCGTGCAGGCCTTCCGTGTGAAAGAGTGAGCCCACCATGGCGGACAAAGGCAATCAGACCCTGAGCTTGAGCGGATTGCGCTTCGATGCCAATCTGGGCATTTTGGAGCATGAAAAAAACGCCCCGCAACCCATCCAGGTGGACGCCGAACTCAATCTCGGCACCCAGCCCCTGCTGCCCAGCGACGACGACATCCATCATGTGCTCGATTACCGCAAGGTGCGCAGCATCATCATCAATGAATGCACCGCCCAGCATGTGAATCTATTGGAAACCCTGATCGGCAAACTGGCCCATCGGCTGATGCAGCTGCCCGGGGTGATGGGGGTTCGGGTGAGAATTGCCAAGCTGGAAATATTTGACGATTGCGAGGTGGCCATCCACATGGAGACGGGGCAATGGTAATAGAACAAGCGGCACGCGTGCGCCGGGCTTCTTCCACGGTTTGGATGGGGGTCGTGGCTTTGGTGGTCGCGGCCATCTGGTGGTACCCCACGGTGCGTGACCGCTGGCTCTTGCCCACCGAGGGCGATGCCGCGGCTGGCGCCCCCGCCGGCATGGGGCGTGGCCCCGGCGGTGCCGGGCCTGGCGGCATGCGCGGCACACCCGTCAGCGTGGCCTTGGCGCGCGAACTCGACATCCGGGTCAGCCTCAACGCGCTGGGCACCTTCAGTGCCCTCAACACAGCGGTGGTGCGCGCCAAAGTCGACGGAGAGCTCAGGGCCATCCGCTTCAAAGAGGGCCAAGAGGTCAAGGCCGGTGACGTGCTGGCCGAAATCGACCCGCGCAGCTATCAGCTGGCCTTGCAACAGGCCCAGGGGCAACTCGCGCGCGATCAGGCCAGCCTGCGCAATGCCGAGCTCGACTTGTCGCGCTATCGCGACTTGCTGGCCAAAGACGCCATCGCCCGCCAACAGGTTGAAACCCAAGACGCTTTGGTCAAACAACTCCAAGGCACCGTCGAGGCCGACATGGCCCAGGTGGACAACGCCCGCCTGCAACTCTCATACACCCAGGTCACCGCCCCGATCAGTGGCCGCCTGGGGCTCAAGCAAGTCGAGCTCGGCAGCCTGGTGCGTGCCAGTGACCTGGCTGGCTTGGTCACCATCACCCAGACCCAACCGATGGCCCTGGTGTTCGCCGTGCCCGATGTGCATGTGGGGCAGATACAGCGCCAGCTGCGCACCGCCCAGGGCTTGCCGGTGCAGGCCTTGGATCGAGACGGACGGGCCTTGGCCCTGGGCCGGGTTTCGGCCATCGACAACTCCATAGACCTCAGCACCGGCACCCTCAAACTCAAGGCCCTGTTCGACAACCCACAGGGTCTCTTGTTCCCCAACCAGTTTGCCCAAGCCCGCTTGCAGTTAGACCTCTTGCCCCAACAACTCTCGGTGCCCACTGTCGCCATACAGCGCGGCAATATGGGCACCTTCGTGGCCAAGGTCTTGCCCGACCAGCGGGTGCGCCTGACCAAGGTCAAACTTTTGGGCAGCGATGGCGATTGGCAGGCGATCGAGCCCCAGGGCGAGCTGAAAGCGGGCGATGCAGTGGTGACCGACGGGGCCGACCGTTTGCGCGATGGCTCACGGGTCGATGTGGTCACCACCCTGAACCCGCCGCTGCCGACCGGCCTGGGCCTTCCCGCAGGTCCGGCCTCTGCGCCCGGCCCTGCCAAGGGCGCCGCCCCGGCCATGCCTCAGTCTGCCGCCAGCGCACCCAGCCCCGATGCGGGTCCGCGTCCCGCCTGGATGGACCGCTTGCCCCCCGAGGTCGCCGCCAAAGTCCAGGCCATGAGCCCTGAAGAGCGCCGCGCTTATTTCCAGCGCATGCGCGAGCGGCGACAGTCCATGGGCCAGTGAAGCAAGTCTCAGCGGCGCATGAACCTGTCACGCCTCTTCATCCTTCGGCCCATCGCCACCAGCCTGCTCATGCTGGCCATCGTGCTGGCGGGTGGTTTGGCCTATCGCCTGCTGCCCATGGCCTCGCTGCCGCAGGTGGATTACCCCATCATCCAGGTCACGACCCTTTATCCCGGGGCCAGCCCTGAGGTCACCACCGCCTCCATCACGGCCCCGCTGGAGCGCCAATTCGGTCAAATGCCCGGTTTGGCGCAAATGACCTCGATCAGCAGCGGCGGCGCCTCCATGATCACCCTGCGTTTCGAGCTTGACCTGCGCCTCGATGTGGTCGAGCAGCAGGTGCAGGCCGCGATCAATGCGGCCGCCACCCTCTTGCCCAACGACCTGCCCACGCCACCGATTTACCGCAAGGTCAACCCCGCCGACGCGCCGATCCTGACACTGGCGCTTTCTTCCCCGAGCCTGCCCATCACCCAGGTGCACGACTTGGTCGAAAACCGCATCGCCCAACGCCTCTCACAGATCAATGGCGTGGGCCAGGTCAGCCTGGCCGGTGGGCAACGCCCCTCCATCCGGGTGCAGGTCGATACCGACAAGCTGGCGGCCTCCGGGCTCACCATAGACGCCTTGCGAACCTTGCTCACCCAGGCCAACGTCAATCTGGCCAAAGGCCATCTCGATGGCCCGGCGAGGGCCAGCGCTATTGACGCCAACGACCAGATGCGCCAGCCCAAAGACTATGCCGATCTGGTGCTGGCTTATCGCAATGGCAACGCCTTGCGGCTGGGTGATGTGGCCCAAGTGGTCGAGGCCCCGGAAAACCTGCGCCTGGCCGCCTGGGCCAACGACCATCCGGCCATCGTGATTCAGGTGCAGCGCCAGCCTGGTGCCAACGTCATTGAAACCGTGGACCGCATCCAGGCCATCTTGCCCACGCTGCGCGAGGCCTTGCCCGCCTCGGTCGACTTGCAAGTCATGCACGACCGCACCACCACCATCCGTGCCTCGGTGCGCGATGTCCAGTTTGAATTGGCGCTGGCCGTGGCGCTGGTGGTCATGGTCATCTTTCTTTTTTTGCGCAACGCCCGCGCCACCCTGATCCCCAGCGTGGCCGTGCCCGTCTCCTTGGTCGGCACCTTCGCGGCCATGTACCTGCTGGGCTTCTCCATCAACAACCTCACCCTCATGGCCATGACCATCGCCACCGGTTTTGTGGTGGATGACGCCATCGTCATGATCGAGAACATTGCACGCGGGGTCGAGCTGGGGCAGCCCCCCATGAAAGCCGCGCTCGATGGCTCGCGCCAGATCGGCTTCACCATCATTTCACTCACCTTCTCCCTGGTGGCGGTCTTGATCCCTTTGCTCTTCATGGGCGACGTGGTGGGGCGTTTGTTCCATGAGTTCGCCATCACCCTGGCGGTGGCCATCCTCATCAGTGCCGTGGTGTCCCTCACCCTCACCCCCATGATGTGTGCCCGCCTCTTGCGCCATGTGCCGCTCGAACAAGAGTCGCCCTGGGCGCAGCGGGCCTGGCAGGCCATCCAGCGCCTCATCGATCGCTACGCACTGACCCTGTCCTGGGTGCTCGATCGGCCCCAACCGACCCTGTGGGTGTTCACGGTGACGGTGCTCATGACGGTTGGGCTCTATATCGTGGTGCCCAAAGGCTTATTTCCCTTGCAAGACACCGGCGCGGTCTGGGTCATGACCGAAGCCCCGCCCCAAACCTCATTCTCCGCCATGGCAGACCGACAGCGCCAGCTGGCCCAGTCTTACCTCACCGTCCCCGGTGTGCGTTCGGTCGCTTCTTTCATCGGTGTGGATGGCCAAAACCCCACGCTCAACCGGGGCCGTTTGCTGGTCTCCCTCGAACCCAAGGCCGAGCGCAGGCAAACCCTCACCGATACCCTGAAGGATTTGCAAGACAAGGCGGCCCAGATGCCGGGCACCCGAGCATATGCGCAGCCGGTGCAAGACCTTACCCTCGATGACCGCATCGCCCCCACCCCTTACAGTTTCATGTTGGGCGGGCCCGACATAGACGCGCTGGCCCACTGGGCCGACCGCTTGTTGGCGCGGTTGCATGACGACCCCCGCCTCAGTGAGCTCTCGGGCGATCATCAGTCCATCGGCTTGCAGGCTTACATCCAAATTGACCGCGAGGCGGCGTCTCGGCTGGGCGTATCCGTGGCGGCCATCGATCAGGCCTTGTACAGCGCCTATGGCCAACGCCTGGTCTCGACCATCTTCACCCAAAGCAACCAGTACCGCGTGGTGCTTGAAGCCGACCCGCGCCAGCGCGGCAGTTTGAGCGATGTGCTGCGCCTCAAAGTGCCCAGCCTGGGGGGCTCGCTGGTCTCCCTCGATTCAGTCGCCCGGGTCACCGAATTACCGGCCCGCCTGCACATCAGCCACGCCGGCCAGTTCCCTGCCGTGACCCTCTATTTCAACCCGGCCCCCGCGTCCTCTCTGGGTGCCGCCGTCACCGCCATCGAAGAGTCCGCCCTGGCGTTGCGCGCCCAAGGCATGCCGGCCAGCATCGAGACGGGGTTTCAGGGGGCGGCCCTGGCTTTCGGCTCCTCGCTGGGCAACACCCTTTGGCTGGTGCTGGCCGCCGTGGTCACCATGTACATCGTGCTGGGCATTTTGTACGAGAGCTACATCCACCCCATCACCATTTTGTCCACCTTGCCCTCAGCGGCGGTGGGGGCCTTGCTGGCCTTGTGGGTCGGCGGGCATGAGCTGGGCATGATGGCCGTCATCGGCATCATTTTGCTCATCGGCATTGTGAAGAAAAACGCCATCATGATGATCGACTTCGCCCTCGAGGCCGAGCGAGAGCAGGGCCTGACACCGCGCGAGGCCATCGAACAAGCCTGTCGCTTGCGGTTCCGGCCCATCGTCATGACCACGCTGTGTGCCTTGCTCGGTGCCTTGCCCCTCATGCTCAGCCAAGGCGTGGGCAGCGAACTCAGACAGCCTTTGGGCATCACCCTGGTGGCTGGTTTGGCCCTCAGCCAGTTGCTCACTTTGTTCACCACGCCGGTGATTTATCTGGCCTTCTCGCGCTGGCACGTCAGCGCCGCTTGGCGCGACGCGCCTGACCCTGACCAGCGACAGCCATGAACCTGATGGGTGTGTTCATAGCCCGGCCGGTGGCGACCACGCTGATGACCCTGGGCGTGGCCCTGGCGGGCGTGCTGGCCTATTTCCAGTTGCCGGTGGCGCCTTTGCCGCAAGTGGAATTCCCCACCATCTCGGTCAATGCCAGCCTGCCCGGTGCCAGCCCCGAGACCATGGCCGCCACGGTCGCCACCCCGCTGGAGCGCACCCTGGGGGCTATTTCCGGTGTGACCGAGATGACCTCTTATTCGACCCAGGGCAACACCCGGGTCACCTTGCAGTTCGAGCTCAACCGGCAGATCGACAGCGCCGCGCGCGATGTCTCGGCCGCCATACAGGCCGCCTTGCCCATGTTGCCCAGTGGCATGCCCTCTGCGCCCGGCTACCGCAAAGTCAACCCGGCAGATACGCCCATACTGATCTTGTCGCTCACCTCAGTCGTGCTCTCGCGCGGCCAGCTCTACGACTTGGCGTCTACCTTGCTCGCGCAGCGTTTGTCGCAAGTCGAAGGGGTAGGGCAGGTCAACATCAGTGGTGGCGCTTTGCCTGCGGTGCGCATCGAAATCGACCCCGATCGCTTGCTGGCCCAGGGCCTGGGGCTTGAAGATGTGCGCCAGGCTGTGGTCGCCCAAAACAGCCTGCGTCCCAAAGGACTTATCGACGATGGCCAACGCAGCTGGCAGCTCGAGTCCAACGGGCAGGCCAGCCGCGCCGCCGACTACGCCCCCATGGTCATCCGCTACCGCGATGGCCGGGCCGTGCGCTTGAGCGATGTGGCCGAGGTCATCGATTCGGTGCAAGACATCCGCAATTACGGTGCCACCAACGGCCAACCCGCCATCACCCTCATGTTGCAAAAGCAACCCGGGGCCAATGTCTTGCAAGTGGTCGAACGGGTGCGCACCTTGCTGCCCAGCTTGCAAGCCAGCATTCCGGCCAGCGTCGAGTTGCGGGTGGTCTCTGATCGCACCCCCAATCTGCAGGCCTCTATCTTTGAAATCCAAAAGTCACTCGCCTTCTCGGTCGCGCTGGTGATTTTGGTGGTCGGCTTGTTTTTGCGCCGCTTGCGCGCCGCGCTTATCCCCAGCGTGGCCGTCCCGGTCTCTCTGGCCGGCGCGTTCGGGGTCATGTATCTGCTGGGGTACAGCCTGAACAATTTATCGCTCATGGCCCTCACCATCGCCACCGGCTTTGTGGTCGACGACGCCATCGTGGTGCTGGAGAACATCACACGCCGCATCGAGAAAGGCGACACCCCCTGGCAGGCCGCCTGGCGCGGTTCGCGCGAGATCGCTGTCACGGTGGTCGTGATCAGCCTCTCGCTCATCGCTGCCTTCATCCCCATCCTGGTCATGGGCGGGGTGCTGGGCCGCCTGTTTCAGGAGTTTGCCGTCGTCTTGTGCGCCGCCATTTTGATCTCCATGGTGGTGTCGCTCACCACCACCCCCATGATGTGCGCGGCCCTGTTGCAGCCCCACACCGTCACCCGGCGCGTGCGCCGCAGCATTTGGTCACGCTGGTATGGCCGCACGCTGGCCTGGAGCCTGCGCCATCAACCGGTGCTTTGGCTGATTTTGTTGGCGGTCATCGCCTTGAACGTCAACCTCTATCAGGTCATCCCTAAAGGCTTCTTTCCGCAGCAAGACACAGGCCGCATTTTCGGGGGCATCCGGGCCGATCAAAGCACCTCCTTCCAAAGCATGCAGCAGCGATTGGATCGTTTCATTGAAATCGTCCGAACCGACCCTGCAGTGCAAGACGTCACAGGCTATACCGGCGGCTTTCAGCGCAACTCGGCCTGGATGTCCATCAGCCTCAAGCCACGCGCCGAGCGCGACGTCAGCGCCGACAAGGTGGTGGCCCGCCTGCGGCCCAAATTGGCACGCGAGCCGGGAGCACGCCTCTTCATGGTGCCGGGGCAAGATTTGCGCTTTGGCGCCCGCACCTCGAACTCCCAATTCGAGTACACCGTCAAGGCCGATGACCTCGAAGACCTCAAAACCTGGAGCCCCCAAATCCGCGCCGCTCTCATGCGGCTCAAAGAAATTGAAGATGTCAGCACCGAATTTGAAGATCGGGGCCTGCAAACTTCGCTCGTGATAGACCGCGACGCCATTGCACGCGTGGGCCTCTCCATGCGCGACATCAGCACCGCTTTGCAAAACGCCTTTGGCCAGCGCCAGGTGGGCATCATCTACAACCCGCTCAACCAGTACCGCGTGGTGCTCGAAATAGCCCCCCGTTATCTGCAAGACGACCAAGCCTTGCGGCGCTTGCAATTCATCAACAACCAGGGTCAGCCCGTGCCCTTGTCGGCCTTCGCCCGCATCGAGCTCACCAACACCGCCTTGGGCGTCAGCCACGATGGCGGCGTGCCCTCAGACACCTTCAGCTTCAACCTCGCCCCCGGGGTTTCTTTGTCCCAGGCCACCGCCGCCGTCAAGCAAACGCTCGAAGGCTTGCGCATGCCCATCACCGTGCGCGGCAGTTTCTCGGGTGCCGCCAATGCCTTTCAACGCTCGCTCGAGAGCCAGCCTTGGCTGATCTTGGCGGCCCTGATCACGCTCTACATTTTGCTGGGCATGCTCTACGAAAGCCTCTTGCACCCCATCACCATCCTCTCCACCTTGCCCTCCGCCGGAGTAGGCGCATTGCTCGCCTTGCTCTTGGCCGACACAGAATTCAACCTCGTGGCACTGATTGCGGTCATCTTGCTCATCGGCATCGTGAAAAAAAACGCCATCCTCATGATCGATCTGGCCTTGCAGCACCAGCGATCCGGGGCCAGCGCACCCAGGGCCATCATGCGGGCCGCCTTGCGCCGTGCCCGCCCCATCTTCATGACCACCCTGGCAGCCATGCTCGGGGCGCTGCCCCTGGCCTTGGGCCAGGCCGAAGGGGCCGAACTGCGTCGCCCGCTGGGCCTGGCCGTACTGGGCGGCTTGTTCATCAGCCAATGGCTGACGCTCTACACCACCCCCGTGGTGTTTGTCGCCGTCGACCGATGGCGACAGCGCTGGCTGGCGTGGCGCAGGCGCTAACATGAGGCTCAAGATGACACACATTGCTCGCCCTCGCTCAGACACTTCGCTGCGCTTGTTGATGACTTCGATTTTGACGCAGGGCTTGGCTGCTTTTTGTCTGCGCTCGGGTCGCTGGCTGCGCTGGGTTTTGCCCATCAGTCTGGCCGCTTGTGCCCAGGTGCCTCCATTGCCCGATGCCAACTTGCCCAAGGCCGAGCGTTTTCGACAGGCCCCCGCAGACCGGGGGGCCCAAGCCCTCTCCGAGTCCGAGCGCGATCCACGCGCGGACCAAGACTGGTGGGCTGTGCTCGGTGACCCCGTGCTCAACGACTTGCAAAACCAACTGCTCCAGGGCAGCCCCACCTTACAACTCTTGTCGGCCCAAACCCGGCAAGCCCAAGCCATACTGGTGGGCGCACAAGCCAGCCTCTGGCCCAGCCTCAACCTCAACACAGGCGTCACCCGCAGTGCCAACCAACTGACGGCACTGCAAGGCACTGCCTATACCCTGTCGGCCCCGCTGACTTGGCAAATCGACTTATGGGGGCAACTCGACGCCCAAATCCAGGCCGCGCTGGCCAGCCTCGAGGCGACCCGCGACGACTGGGCCGCTGGGCGCCGCGCCGCGCAATCCACCCTGGTGCAAACCTACGTCAGCCTGCGCACCGCCGAGCGTCAACTCGACGCCCTGATGCGCGCCGAACAGGCCTACCAACGCTCTCTCGATCTAACCCTGGCCCGACGCCAAGCGGGCGTCGCCTCGGGCACCGATGTCGCCCAGGCCGAAACCCAGCTCGCCAGCACCCGTGCCCAACGCATCGACATGTCCACCCAGCGTGCCCAGCTCGAAAACGCCGTGGCTGTCTTGCTCGGGCAACCGCCCGCCAAAATCGGGGTGCCCCCGCTCGCTGCCCAGGCCCTGGCGCGGGGCCCCGAAGAGCCGCTAGACCTGCCGGCCAA
>JBEBAJ010000033.1:0-16045 GCA_041158965.1 Pseudomonadota bacterium
CGCAGATTACGTGATCGTTCCCCATCCGCGCTATTTGTTGGATATTGGGTCACTGGAGCCGGCACAAGCTGCACCATTGGCTTGTGCGGGTGTGACCACGTACAGTGCGCTGAAAAAAATGGGTGATCGGCTGAATACAGACCCGGTGGTGATCATAGGCGCCGGAGGGTTGGGGCTGATGGCGATTGAGGTCCTTAAAGCGCTGGGAGGCAAAGGCGCCATCGTGGTCGATATTGACCCCATCAAACGAGAGGCCGCCTTGGCGGCTGGGGCGCTGAGCGTGATCGACGCCCGAGCGGCCGATGCGGCACAACAAATTCACCAAGCCACGGGCGGCGGTGCGCGTGCGGTGCTGGATTTGGTCGGTGCCACAGCCACTGTCGGTTTGGCGCTGGCCAGCGCTGCGCGGGGTGGTCAGATCGTGATTTGTGGCTTGATGGGCGGCGACTTGACGCTGGCTTTGCCGGTGATCCCGATGCGACCGCTGACCATACAGGGCAGCTATGTGGGCACTTTGCAGGAATTGCATGAATTGGTGGCGCTGGTCATACGCACCGGCATGAAACCGATCCCTGTCAATACGCGACCCATGACTGAAGCCAATGGCGCCATGCAAGACCTGCACCATGGCCGGGTCGTGGGCCGCACGGTTTTGGTGCCCTGATGCATGCGCCATGACTGAAATCAATGGCCATCTTCTTCGCCTGCACACTGAAACCACTTTGAATTCACCATAAGGAAATCATCATGACCTATCCCCAACTGAGCTTGTACATCGACGGCAAATTCGTGCTGGCTGAGGGACGCAAGGAACAAGAGATCCTGAACCCTGCCACCCATGAAGTCTTGGGGCTTTTGCCCCACGCCCACGCCCAAGATCTGGATCTGGCTTTGGCCTCAGCAGCCCGGGCATTTGAGCTGTGGAAAAAGACATCCCCCTTGGAGCGCAGCAGCATCTTGAGAAAAGCAGCGGATTTGATGCGCGAGCGAGCCGCAGACATAGGTCGTGGGATCACACTGGACCAAGGGAAACCTTTGGCCGAAAGCACAGGTGAAGTGATGTCTTGCGCTGAGCACGCCGAATGGCACGCCGAAGAGTGCCGCCGGATTTATGGTCGTGTCATTCCCTCCAGAAACCATGCCGTGCGGCAAACTGTGTTGCGTGAACCTGTCGGGGTGGTGGCCGCTTTTTCTCCATGGAATTTTCCATTCAGCCAAGCCGTGCGCAAAGTTTGCGCTGCCTTGGGGGCAGGTTGCACGATCATACTCAAAGGCCCTGAAGATGCGCCCAGCGCCGTGGTTGCATTGGCCAAAATCTTTCACGATGCCGGCTTACCGGCAGGCGCGCTCAATATCGTCTGGGGCGTGCCTGCAGAAGTGTCTGACCATCTGATCCAAAGCCCGATCGTGAAAAAAATCACTTTCACCGGCTCCACCCCGGTCGGCAAAATGCTGGCTGCCAAGGCAACGGCTCAGATGAAGCGATGCACGATGGAGCTGGGCGGGCATGCACCAGTGATCGTTTGCCAAGATGCCGATATTGAGCAAGCGTTGAAAAATCTGGTGCCATTCAAGTATCGAAACGGGGGGCAGGTCTGTATTTCGCCCACCCGTTTTTATGTGCATGAAGCTGTTTACGACCGCTTTCTTGAGGGGTTTATAGGCAAGGCCAAGGAGATCAAGGTCGGCAATGGCCTGGAGGCGGGCGTTCAGATGGGCCCCCTGGCCCAGAAGCGCCGCGTGACTGCAGTGGCCGGTTTGATCGATGACGCTCGCGAGCGTGGCGCCAGCATTTTGTTGGGTGGTTCCCCCCTGCCCGGCAGCGGCAATTTCTTTGCGCCCACTGTGGTGGCCGACTTGCCCCAGGATGCGCGACTCCTTCACGAAGAGCCTTTTGGCCCAGTGGCCAGCATGATCCGCTTCAAAGATGTGGAGGATGTATTGGTGCGGGCCAACAGCCTGCCCTATGGCTTGGCGTCGTATGTGTTCACTCAGTCAAGCCGAAACGCGCACATGTTGAGTCAAGGGCTGGCTGCCGGTATGGTGTCGATAAACCACATTGGATTGGCGATGGCAGAGACGCCTTTTGGTGGCGTCAATGAAAGTGGCTTTGGCAGCGAAGGCGGCACAGAAACCTTCGATGGCTACCTCAACACCAAGTTTGTCACCCACCTGAACTGACCCGTCCTTTGGTGCCCTACACCAAATCAGAACCGCAAAAGACACTGAAAAATGGCTTTTACTGACCGTCATGATGCACGCATCTACTGGAACTCGCTGGGCCAAGGCGAGCCGGTGGTGCTCATCATGGGTTTGGGGTGCAACTCTGCCATGTGGTTTCGAGTCGCCCCGCAACTGGCGCAGACACACCGAGTGATTCTTCTTGACAACCGAGGCACAGGACAGACGCGTGCACGCTCGTCATTGGTGCACCGAATACCCAATATGGCCGACGATGTGGCCGCAGTCATTGAGGCTGCAGGTGAGACTTGGGCGCATTTGGTGGGCTTTTCAATGGGGGGGATGATCGCTCAACAATTCGCGGTGGAATACCCTGGCAAAGTACGCTCGCTGTCATTATTGGGAACCCATCCGGGAACGCCTTGGGCCGTTCAGGCCGCCGGCCATGTGTTGCGGATTTTGTTCGACAAGATCCATATGTCGGCAGAAGAGAGCCTGCGCCGGATGCGACCCTATACCTATGGGTCAAATACGCCGGATGAGTTGTTTGAGGAAGATGCCTTTGTGCGCTTGGCCAATATGCCCACTGGGCGTGATTACCAGGCTCAGCTCTACGGGCTTCTTTACTGGTCTGTTTATCAGCAATTGCCCAAAATATCGACCCCTACTTTGGTCATGCATGGGCTCGAAGATGCGCTCATACCGCCTGAAAACGGGCGCCTGATCGCCTCCCGGATCCCCGGCGCAAAGCTGGTGGAGATCCCCTTGGCCAGCCATTGGCTGATGACGGATGCGAACGATGTTTGCATCGACACATTGACACAACACTTAAAAAGCAATCAACGATGACCACACACACAGACCCTCAAAGACCGGGTAGCCTGCAAGGCGTTCGAGTCATCGATTTGTCGCGCGTGCTCGGCGGGCCGTATTGCGGTCAGATTCTGGCAGATCACGGCGCAGACGTGCTCAAGATTGAACCACCGCAAGGGGACGAGACGCGCACCTGGGGGCCTCCTTTCGAAAACGGTGTCGGCTCTTACTACATAGGCCTCAACCGCAACAAGCGTGGCATGCGCATGGACTTGACGCAGCCCGCAGAGCGCGAGAAGCTCATGTCGCTCTTGGACGATGCTGACGTGTTGTTAGAGAATTTCAAGACTGGCACCATGGAGAAGTGGGGCATGGGCTATGACGTGCTCAAGGCCTGTTTCCCTCGTCTCATTCATTGCCGTGTCAGTGGCTATGGTGCCGACGGCCCCTTGGGTGGTTTGCCAGGCTATGACGCCGCCATTCAAGCCCTCAGCGGGATCATGAGTGTGAATGGTGAAGCGGGTGGTGAGCCGCTGCGAGTGGGCTTGCCAGTGGTGGACATGGTCACGGGCCTCAATGCCGCGCTGGGCGTGCTGATGGCGCTGCAAGAGCGCCATCGCAGTGGGTTAGGGCAATTCGTTGAATCCACGCTCTATGACAGTGGCTTGTCTTTGTTGCACCCGCACGCAGCCAACTGGTTTGGCGATGGACGCATACCGGGCCTGACTGGCAATGCCCACCCCAACATCTATCCGTATGACGCCTTCCCCACTGCCACAGAGCCCATTTTTTTGGCGGTCGGGAACAACCGCCAGTTCGAGCAGTTGTGTGGCGTATTGAAAGACCCTGCCTTGGCTCAGGACGAACGCTTTAACAGTGCCGGGGGCAGATCGGTTCACCGTGCCCAATTGCGTGACCAACTTTGCCGGCTGCTGGCTGATCAGGCCTGTGAGCCACTGGTTAGGCAACTCAGCGACCAGGGCGTGCCTTGCGCTCCCATACTGAATGTGCCGCAGGCCCTGCAACACCCTCATACACAACACCGTGGCATGGTGGTCAGCCTGCCCGGCTACCGGGGTATGGGTTCGCCCATCAAGCTCAGTCGTACCCCAGCGACCTATCGATTGCCGCCGCCATCTGATTGCTGAAGGCCTCATTTTTTCGTTCAACCATTTTCTTGTCCCACCATTTTTCATCCACACCAGGAGATTTTCATGAACTTCACCCGATTGCTCAAAAAATTATGGGTACTGGGCTGCACCGTCAGCCTTTTTGCGGCCCATGCCCAAAACTATCCCAACAAGACCATCAGTCTGATCGTCCCTTACCCGGCTGGTGGACCTTCTGATTTTTTTGCACGCAAAGTACAACCTGAGGCGGCGGCCAAGCTAGGCCAAACCATGATCATCGAAAACCTCGGCGGTGCCGGTGGTTCGATAGGCTTGGCCAAACTGATGAATGTGCCAGCCGATGGCTATACCTTGGCTCTGGCCAGCCCGATGGAGTTGGTGTTGGCACCCATGGCGATACAAGGCGTGAAGTACAAATCAGAAGATTTCAAAATGGTGGCCCAATTCACGACCACCAACACGATTTTGGCGGTTCGAAACAATTTGGGTGTGAAGTCAGTGGAAGATTTGATTGCCCTGGCCCGCAAGAATCCCAATCACCCACTGACATATGGCAGCGTGGGCCCCGGGTCCTTGTATCACCTGATTGGTGAAAAATTCGCCCAGAGCACCAAAATCAATACGCTGCACGTGCCCTACAAAGGCATTGCACCGCTCTTGAGTGACTTGATGGGGGGTCAAATCGACATGGCCTTCCTGCCCATGGCGGGTTCCATTCCTGCCACCATCATCGATGGCAAGATTCAGGGTTTGGCTGTGACTGCCAAGACACCGCATCCGCTGTTCAAGCAATTCCCCGCCATGGCTGCCATCAAGGGATTGGAGGGCATGGAATTTGACATTTGGTCCGGCATCCTGGTGCATAAAAACACGTCCGATGATGTGGTCATGGCGCTCAATAAGGCCTTTTACGCATCCGCAGAAGTTCCTGAGACGCGCAAAGCCTTGGAATCCAGCGGGAACATGGTGCTGGCCACCCGCACACCTGCTGAGTTGACCCGCGTATATCAAGGCGAAATTGAGCGCTATCGTGCGATTGCCAAATCGATCAATTTGCAACCCCAGTGATCGGCCTTACAGGATCGCAAATGAGTGTTGTCCAAGAACGCCCTGCTCATGACCTTTTGGCCGCCCTGAAGGCGCAGGCCCCCGAATTCATCGAGGTGCGGCGCGATATCCACCGCCACCCTGAGATGGGCTACAAAGAGTACCGCACCAGTGATCTGGTGGCTGAGCGCTTGCAAAAGTTGGGCTATCGGGTCAGCAGAGGGCTGGGTGGCACGGGCGTGGTGGGTCAACTGCGCCGAGGCCAAGGCATTAAAACACTGGGTTTGCGTGCAGACATGGACGCATTGCCCATCGTGGAAGAGACCGGCTTGCCCTACTCAAGTTGCATGCCCGGAATCATGCATGCCTGCGGCCACGATGGGCATACCGCGACATTGTTGGCCGCTGCCAAGCACATCGCTGAAAATGTTCAGTTCTCTGGCACCCTCAACCTGATTTTTCAGCCGGCTGAAGAAGGTTTGGGGGGCGCCAAAAAGATGCTGGAAGATGGCCTCTTGCAGCAATTCCCATGCGATGCAGTGTTTGCCATGCACAATATGCCTGGCTTGGCTCAAGGTCATCTGATGTTTCGGGAGGGGCCTATGATGGCCTCTTCAGATTACGTCACGATCACCTTGCACGGCAAGGGGGGGCATGGGGCCATGCCTCACCAGGCGGCAGACCCGTTGGTGGCAGGTGCTGCCATTGTGCTGGGCTTGCAAAGCATCGTGTCGCGTAACGTCGACCCACTGGAGTCTGCGGTCATCACTGTGGGCTCGTTTCAGTCGGGTTCTGTCAATAATGTGATTCCGCAGCAAGCCGTTCTGAGTTTGAGTGTGCGTGCGCTCAGCCCCGAGGTTCGCGAATTGCTTCAAAAACGCATCACGGAACTGGCACAAGCTCAAGCCCAAAGCTATGGCGTCAGCGCTCAGGTTGAATACCAGCGCGGCTATCCTGTCTTGGTGAATGACCCTGGCGTCACCCACTTCGCACGCCAAGTGGCGCAAGATCTGGTGGGTGCCGCACGCATCACACCACAAGGCAAGCCGTTGACCAGCAGTGAAGATTTTGCTTATGTATTGGAGCAAGTACCGGGCTGTTACTTGCTCATAGGCAATGGAAGCGGCGAAGGCGGCGGGCACGGGGCATGCATGGTGCATAACCCTGGTTATGACTTCAACGACGACAATATCGCTTTGGGTTCAGCCTATTGGTCTTTGCTGGTGGAACGCTACCTTCAAGGTTAAGACCAGGGGGGGCAGCATGACCGCATACCGAAATAATCTGCCATAGATCAATGCGGATGAAATAGCCGGAAATTCCAACTTCTAACCAGTTAGGGAATTGGGTCAGGGTCAGATGCTTGATGCGGCAAAGCGCTTGGGTATAAAAAAAGCCACTGACCGAAATCAGTGGCTTTTTCATTTTTGGTAGGGCGTGTTGGACTTGAACCAACGACCAAAGGATTCCGGTTTGTGCGGCTTTCACCGCTCCCTGGACTATGCCTTCACCGTATCCGCAGACTTAGGTGGGCGCCGTCTAGTCTCTACACCTTCAACAAGCGTCTCCGCTTGTTGCTTGGCTCGGCATTGGCATATCTTGCGACTTAGCTTTCACCGAATTTGACGCCATTCACACGAGTGGTTTCCCCTCTCGGTGCACAATTTTCATGAGTCCTCTGCTCTAACCAACTGAGCTAACGCCCCAATACCCTCTATTATGGCGCAGAGCTTCCTAAAAGTTCCCCCAGACCCCAGCTTATTTCAGGTCGCCGGCCAAACTGATGAGCGCATCAGCCGCAATGTCGCAGTGGTAGGGGTAGTTGGTGTGATCACAGCCCAGCACGACCCGGGCTCCCGCCTTGATGGCAGCCACCATGGCGGGGTTGAACTCAAATCGCACGAAATGAACCGATGAGGTTTTTTCGTCGTTTTCGCGGTCCAGGTCTTCGTCGGCGATGGCATACACGCGATTTTGGCCCTCAACCTCGACAAACACCCGGTCTTCAACCCCGATCAGGCGCGCCAATTCGCGGCGGCGCTCGTTCACATCGGGGTATTCGATCAGCATGGTGGCTTTCCAGTTGGTGCCCGTGGGCACCAGCGGGGCGTAAGCATCGATTTCCTGCTGAATGCCTTCTTCTTCAAAGATTTTTTCAATCCGCAGCATCTCCTGAATTTGGTAGCGGATGGTCAGTTCGCTCTCAAACTGCAGCGTCATGTGCTCGCCAAGGGCCACGCTGCGCATTTTGCGGTGCGCGATGACTTCTGCTTTGTGCTCTTTACGATACTTGTGATAAGCCTCCAGCGTCATGAGGCTATCGGGTGTGATGTTTCCGGTGATTTGCATCATGTTGAACTCCAAATTACTTGAGGCCGTAGGCTTTGCGCACCAGTGTCAGCGGGTGATTGAGTTCGGGCACTGGCAGCCCTTGCACCTCAAAGCCCTGCGCCAGGTGGTGACCGCCGAGCGGGCAATCTGAACTGATGTGATCGGGCTTGGAGCCGTCTTTCATGGTGGCCATGGCCTTGACCACGGGCTTGCCTATCTTCATGGCTTGGTCGTGGAAGGCTTTTTTCACGCCAAAAGTACCGGCGTGTCCCGAGCAACGCTCGATCGTGTTGATCGTCGTGTTGGGGATCATCTTCAGCATTTCTTCGGTCTTGCGACCAATGTTTTGCACCCGGCCATGGCAGGGGATTTGATAGCTCACATTGCCCAGTGACTGAGGGAATTCGGTCTTGATCAGGCCGTCGCGTTTGCGCGCCATCAGGTATTCAAACGGGTCCCACATGGCTTCCTTGACGGCTTGCACTTCGGCGTCATCGGGGTACATCAGGGGCAACTCTTGCTTGAACATCAAGGTGCAACTGGGCACGGCGCTGAGGATGGCGTAGCCTTCACGCGCGTATTTGGCCAGCACAGGGATGTTGGCCTCTTTGTTCTCATTCACTGACTGCAGATCGCCCAACTCAAGCTTGGGCATGCCACAGCATTTTTCTTTGCTCACCAATTCATAAGGAATCTGGTTATGGTCAAGGATTTTCAGCAAATCCATGCCGATGCCCGGCTCGTTGTAGTTGACATAGCAGGTGGAATAAATGGCGACCTTGCCCGGCGTGCGTTCGCCGGCCACCACCTGAGTGGCTTGGGCCTTGGGTGCGGCAGAGCGGAATTTTTTGGTCGCCAATGAGGGCAGCCAAGCCCGCTGATCCACACCCAGGGTAGATTCCATCACGCTGCGCGCCACTTTGGTTTGGTTGATGGCGTTGACCGCCTGCACCACGATCGGAATACCGGCAAAAGAACCATGCGTATCGGTGGAGGCCAAAAACTTCTCCCCCGAGCTGACCTCGCCTTTTTGGAACTTGATGGCCTTGGCGCGCAGCATGGTGTGCGGAAAATCAAGATTCCATTCGTGCGGAGGGACATAAGGGCATTTGGTCAGATAGCACAGATCGCACAAATAGCACTGATCGATCACCTTCCAATAATCTTTTTTATCCACCCCGTCTACTTCACCTGTGGGGCCTTCGTCGACCAAGTCAAACAAGGTCGGAAATGAACCGCAAAGGCTGACGCAGCGCCGACATCCATGACAGATGTCAAAAATACGCTCAAGCTCCTTGAAGCAGGACTCTTCGTTGTAGAACTCGGGGTTCTTCCAGTCAATGGGATGCCGTGTCGGGGCTTCCAGGCTGCCTTCTCGTGCCATGGTGAATCCTCTTGAAGTCTTTAATCAAATACACGGTGGATGAAGTCAGAACTGCAAATCTTGCAAGACTGACTCATGACACCCATGGGTTACAAGTACCAAGAGAAGGGCGCTGGACCTCACGACCCAACGCCCGACTCTTGAGACTCGCGATGATCAGTCGGCCAGCTCTGCCAAAGCCTTGGCGTAGCGGTTGGCGTGCGAGCGCTCGGCCTTGGCCAGGGTCTCGAACCAATCGGCGATCTCATCGAACCCTTCGTCACGGGCGGTCTTGGCCATGCCAGGGTACATATCGGTGTACTCGTGGGTTTCACCGGCCACCGCGGCAGCCAGGTTGTCACGGGTCGAACCGATGGGCAGTCCGGTGGCGGGGTCGCCACACTGCTCCAGCCACTCGAGGTGACCGTGGGCGTGCCCAGTCTCACCTTCTGCGGTGGAGCGGAACAGGGCGGCCACATCGTTTTGGCCTTCAACGTCGGCCTTGTTTGCGAAATACAGGTAACGGCGGTTGGCCTGAGACTCGCCTGCGAAGGCGGCTTTCAGGTTTTCTTCCGTCTTCGAGCCTTTGAGAGCTGCCATGGAATATCTCCTTTGGTTAATGGACATTCTTTGACGAAGGTTTGTCAAAGACAAAGCGAAGGTTACCTTGGTCGCGCCTTCAGCGTCCAATTGCATGAATTTATCCCCACAATAGCCTATGGCTATTGAAGCAAGATGATTAATATGATGACACTACGGAACTGCCCCGTCGCGGGTCCTAGGCCCCGGCGTCTGTGGGCAAATGGGCCAGTATTTCATCCCGATAACCGTAGGTCTTGCCGATGAAGGCCCGGATGGGGTCATTGAAGTCCCTGGCGACTCTTTTGATGCCGTACTTGTGCTTGAAATTTTCGAAATGGCTGGCGATGTGGTTTTTCACTTCATCCAAATGCCACACCAGGTATCTGTTCCAAGGCAAATCAATGTAATTGGTCTGGGTCGGCGTGTCTTTGAAGTGTTTAAAAAAGTACGACGCAAATAAAACCTCTTCCCTGGGGTATTCCACGCGTGGTCGCCCAGACAAAATGGACGATTGCTCGGCGAACTCATAGGCCATGATGGATTGCACGATTTTCTGAAATACATCGCGCTGATAGCAAGACCCCTCATGGCCGGATATTTTGATCTGCGCCACATCCCGTGCCAGGTTCTCATCTGCCAAAACAAAAAGAAGCCAACTCCAATCTTTGGGCATTTCAGCCTGCTCTAGTAGATTGCATGGCGCATTTTGGATGTACTGGCTCAGACCTGGCCTGATCAGGAGTGAATTGCTGGCATCTAGCGCGAAATGATCAAAATTCACACCGCATTCGGTCAAGTACCGAAAGTTGGAGATGTGCGCTCGGTGCAGGTTGGTGACGATCCGGGCATCCTGAGAGTGGGGTGTGATGCCCACACCGTAAGGATTGATGAAAATCTTGCCTTCAAACCACTGGCTCATGCAACGGCAATAGGCGATGAAACGTTCGGTATGGAAGTTCGAATGGGCGTTGATGTGGATCACCACCCCATCGACTCCACCGACCCACAAATAATTCATGCACTGATCGATCAAAGCCAGTTCAGACTCGTGAGCGGTCAGGCTGACCATGACCTTCTTTTTTTCTGCCTGCATCTGCAGCCTCGATGTATGAATACCAAATCATTATATCTATCGAGGCTCTTCATCATCGCCACGCCCTTGGGCGCTGACAGGGCGTGAACCACAGGGGTGTGCACGGCTCGCAGGGCCGATCAAACCATGGCACCATAAACCAAGTTTTTGTAAAGCATGCGATTGGGTACCCGGTATGACGGCGCTTGCGCCATCAGGATACCGACCAGTTGCTCTTTCGGGTCGATCCAAAAACTCGTGCCCCAGGCACCTGCCCACATTGCATCGCCCCGAGAACCAGCGGTCCAGCCCATGCCTTCATCCAGACGCACGCCAAAGCCAATGCCAAAGCCATAGCCCGGCCCGGTGGTAGAAATGGTGCTGCCCCCCATGCCTAAAGTGTGGTTGGACAGCATGAATTCCACCGTCTTGGGCGACAGATATCTGCGGCCATTCAGTTGTCCCATATTGCACATCATCTGCGCAAAACGCAGGTAATCGGCTGCCGTGCCCACCAAGCCCGCTCCCCCCTTGAAGTAACACTTGCCTTTGGGGTCCTCATACTGTCGGTAAGACTTGAGCATTTCCGCCTTCAGTGGGTCACTGTCCAGGCATTCGGCCAACCGTGGGGCCTTGGCGGGGGGCACCCACCAAGCCGTGTCGATCATGTTCAAGGGGTCCAACAGTCGGGTTTTGATGATTTCATCCAGCGGTTTGCCCTCTACACGCTCCAGCAGCAAACCCAGCACGTCAATCGCGATGGAGTATTCCCAAAAGGTGCCGGGCTGATGGGCCAGCGGAATTTGCCCCAGGTTTTTGAGCATCTGATCTGCCGTGATGTCCACCTCACGGGCTTCGATGTTGAGCTCGTTATAGAGTTTTTTGATTCTTTCAGAGCGAGTGCTGCCCGCATACACAAATCCCGCCGTGTGGCGCATGACATCGTGCACCAGAATCGGCCTGTCCAATGGCACGTCATTGCCTGGGCTGGCTTCGACCTTGAGTTGCGCCAGCTCGGGCATCCAGCGCACCAAGGGGTCGTTCAAGCGCATTTTGCCTTCTTCAACCAACATCATGGCGGCGGTGCTGACGATGGGTTTGGTCATGGAGGCCAGCCTGAAGATACTTTGGGTGCTCATGGCACGGGTTTTGGCTGCATCCAGATGTCCATGCGCTTGAAGGTGCACAGTTTTGCCCCGATGGGCCACCAGACTGACTGCGCCAGGAAAAATGTTCTGCTCAATCTGCACTTGCAATGCGGGTCGGATACGGGCCAAGCCACTGCCGGAAAATCCCTTGGCGTTCGCGCGCGCGATGGATGTGCCGCCCATGCCAGTCAGCGCCAACATGCCCACAGAAATGCGTTTCAGGCCGTCGCGGCGCGAGGTAGAGGGGATCATTTCGGGGGTAGGGGTTGTCATGGTGTTCTCCTTGGCGTTGATCAAAAAATCCAGCGCTTCATCCTAAAACCCGGTTGACATCTTCCAATCTGGTAAACCCTTGGTACTCAAAAAAAGGATGAAATTCTGTCGCCATGGCAACATGCCTATTGCGTTCTGGCCAACATGCTTGCCCCTGTGTGACCAGCTACATAAGTGTTTGCTTACACTCAATGGTTTGCTGGATCTATGATTGTGGTTCCCTGAAACGGCGCTGCGTTATAGTGAATCAGGATTTCGACAAGGCGCCAAAATGAACCAAAGCCCTGCCGCCGCCTTCGCCCAGGTGGCATATACCAACGGATACGAATTCACGGAGGGCACAGGCTATGCCTTGCCCGAATATCCTTTTATCGCCCCGCCCGAACTGACTCAACAGCGTCTGGGTCGCCACCCGGTGGTCATCGTCGGAGGCGGCATTTCTGGCTTGACCTTGGCCTGCGGCCTGGCCAAGCTGGGGGTGAGCGCTGTGCTGCTGGACGAGGACAACACCGTCGGCGTAAAAGGGGCGTCGTCACGCGGCATCTGTTACACCCAAAAATCACTCGAAATTTTCCAGCGTTACGGCATCTTTGAGCGCATCGCCCGCAAAGGCATAGAGTGGAGCGTCGGGCGCACGTTTGCCGGCCACGATGAGGTGTTCAGTTTTGACCTCAAGGGCAATAGCAACTTCAACCTGAGTCGCCAGCCTGCCTTCATCAATATCCAGCAGTTCTACATCGAGGGCTATCTGGTCGAGCGCATTGCCGAGTTGAATCGACAAAGACCCAGCGTAGAGCTGAGGTGGTCTTCGCGTGTGGTGGCCTTTGAACAAAACGCCGAGCGCGCCTTGCTGAGCATCGAAACACCCCAAGGTCGTTACCAGATTGAAGCCGAGCACGTCATCGATGCGACGGGCTCGCACACTCCCTTTCATGCCTGGGTCGGGGCACAGCTCGATAGCAAGCGGGGTGACGACCGCTGGTGCATCGCCGACGTTAAATTCAAGACCACGCCACCGACGGAGCGCCACACCTGGATCGAGGCCCCGTTCAATGAAAATCGCGCTGTCTGGCAGCACCTGATGGGTGACCAGGTCTGGCGCATCGACTACCAAATGGCCCCCAACGCGGACCCGGCCTATGTCAGTCGCGAAGACGTGGTGCGAGAACGATTGAAGCGCCAATTCGGCGGTGAAGTGCAATGCGACATCGTCTGGGTCGGGCCCTATGCTTATCGCAGTCAATGCGTGCGCCAGATGCGTGTGGGCCGGGTCTTTTTCATGGGTGACACCGCCAAGGTGGTCAGCCCGTTTGGCGCACGTGGCGGCAATACCGGCATCGCTGACGCCGACAACCTGGCCTGGAAACTGGCCGCCGTGGTGCGTGGTCAAGCCCCGACTTCTTTGCTCAACTCATACCACGACGAGCGACTGGAAGCGGCGCAACGCAATGTACAGGTCACCAATCGCACCGCGCGGTTTTTGCGGCCTTCCGATCCGGCGGCCCAAACGTTCAGGCAGGCCACGCTGGCGCTCGCCAAAAAACACCGTTTCGCCCGCAATATGGTCAACACCGGTCGCATGGCCGAGGCCAACAGTTACTCCCGCAGTCCGGCCTGCGCGGGCGGTGGGGTGTCGGTTCAAAATGTGGCACTGAGATGGGCCAATGGCCGACCGGGCCAATTCAATGAATTGCTGGACTGGGCCCATGGCGCGTTGTTGCTCATGGTCTTTGGGCCGCTGAGCGGGACGGAGGTGACCCGATTGCGCCAATTGGCACAACAAACCCCGCTGCTGCGCGTGGTGCAGGTCTTGGACCCTGGACAAAAGCCGCAGGCGCTAGAGCATATCGTTGACCAGCAAGGCCATGTGCGGCAAGCCTGCCGGGCCACTGATCGCCGCTGGGCCCTGGTGCGCCCAGACGCTTATTTGGCGGCCACAGGTTTGGGCATGGACGGTCAATTGGTGAGTTTGTGACGCATGCACTTTTTGGCATCTTTTGATTGACTCATTAAATCAATTTGTATTCAAATTGTAGGATGTGCTTTAATGAAAGCGACCATGCAAGATGCGATGAAGCCCCCGAAAACCTTTGGGGCATTGACAGAACTTGGATTGCGCCCAATGTCGGCGCGGCAACTCGAGTCTGAACCACAGTCTTCCACAGACCTTGGCATTGACCCAGCCATTGACCTTCATCGCCAAGGCGATCACGCTTTGCTGATGACCAAGGCAGACGGCACCGCCTTGCAACACCACTTGCGCGTCGACATCACTGGCATGGTTTCAACATGGCGCGAGGAAATGGCGGAGATGAGGTCTGAGATGCGCCTTGAACTGACCGCTTTTAATACCTGCGCTGAAATATCGTTGTGGTCCCAATCACCTGACTCTGCGCATCGGTAAAATCAATGGTTTGCCCTTCCTACCGCCAAGCCCATGAGCAACACCCCTGATCAGCCAGCCTTGCAAAGCCTGTCCAAGTCGTTCGAGCCTGCCGCCATTGAAGCCCATTGGGGCCCTGAGTGGGAGCGCCGAGGCTACAGCGTGGCGGGTCATCGGGGCACTCAACAGCCGCAGTCCGGGCAACCTGGGTTTGCCATTCAGTTGCCCCCGCCCAACGTCACCGGCACCCTGCACATGGGTCATGCGTTCAATCAGACCATCATGGACAGCCTGACCCGCTACCACCGAATGAGCGGTCACAACACGGTCTGGATCCCAGGCACCGATCACGCTGGCATCGCCACACAGATTGTGGTCGAGCGTCAATTGCAGGAGCAAGGCATCAGCCGCCATGACATGGGCGTGACCCCGCTAGACGCGCGCAAGAACTTCATAGCCAAAGTATGGGAGTGGAAGGAAAAAAGCGGCAGCACGATCACACAACAAATGCGCCGCATGGGCGACAGCGTCGACTGGACCCGCGAATACTTCACCATGGACGACAAGCTCTCACGCGTCGTCACTGAAACTTTTGTTCGTTTGTATGAGCAAGGGTTGATTTACCGTGGCAAACGCCTGGTTAACTGGGACCCGGTTCTGATGAGCGCAGTCTCTGATTTGGAAGTGGAAAGCGAAGAGGAAGAGGGCTCTTTATGGCTCATACGCTACCCCATTGAGGGAAGCAAGGAATCGCTGGTGGTGGCCACCACCCGCCCCGAAACCATGCTCGGCGATACCGCCGTCATGGTGCACCCTGAGGACGAGCGCTATCGCCATCTGGTCGGCAAGCAGGTGCGATTACCCCTCACAGGGCGCTTGGTTCCGGTCATCGCTGATGAATATGTCGATCAAGCCTTTGGCACCGGTGTGGTCAAAGTGACCCCTGCGCACGATGTCAATGACTATGCCGTTGGCCAGCGCCATGCTCTGCCGATGATTTGTATTCTCAACCTGGACGCCACCCTCAACGCTGAAGCCCCAGAGCCGTACCGGGGTTTAGACCGTTTTGTGGCGCGCAAGCGCGTGGTGTCTGACCTGGAGGCCGAGGGGCTGTTGGTCGAGGTCAAAAAACACCGTCTGATGGTGCCGCGTTGCGCCCGCACCGGGCAGGTGGTCGAGCCCATGCTGACTGACCAATGGTTTGTGGCCATGTCCCAGGTCAGTCCCAGTGACCCCAGCGGCAAGAGCATCGCCCAAAAAGCCATTGATGCGGTGCAAAGCGGTCAGGTCCGCTTCATCCCGGAGAACTGGGTCAATACCTACAACCAGTGGATGAACCATATTCAAGATTGGTGCATTTCGCGCCAACTTTGGTGGGGCCACCAGATTCCGGCCTGGTACGACGAAGATGGGCGCGTTTATGTGGCTCGTACCGAGGCTGAAGCACAGGCCCAGGCCCCGGGCAAGACCCTGCGCCGTGACCCCGATGTGCTCGATACCTGGTATTCATCGGCCCTGGTGCCGTTCTCGACCTTGGGCTGGCCCGATATCGATTCGGTCGACACCGCCGACTACAACCTGTATCTGCCCAGCACGGTGCTGGTGACTGGTTATGACATCATCTTTTTCTGGGTCGCCCGCATGATCATGATGACGACCCACTTCACGGGTCGGGTGCCTTTCCGCGATGTCTACATCCATGGTCTGGTGCGCGATGCGCAA
>JBEBAJ010000034.1:0-14150 GCA_041158965.1 Pseudomonadota bacterium
GCGACTCACGCATTTCATGCGCCGTGACGAGCTTGAAGCCGCCTGGGCCTGGGTCGATCCGATTTTGCAGGGGTGGCAGCAGTTGCAAGAAAAGCCCCGTACATACCCCGCCGGTTCTTGGGGGCCAGCCGCCTCCTCGGCCCTGATGGCCCGAGAGAACCTCACCTGGTCAGAAGAGTCATGAGCACCCCCCCCACCGCACGGGCTGCCACCACCGACTGGCCCGAGCATGTCAGCGTGCACCAGGCTTCAGACCCGGCCCGATTAGCGTCAGAGTTGGCGCGGCACATCGTTGGCCGCTTGCAGCATGCTTTGAACCAACGGGGCAGGGCGCAACTGGCCGTGTCCGGTGGCAAGTCGCCTGTGGCCTTGTTTGAAGCCCTTGGCCAGATCGACCTCGATTGGGCGAGGGTGATGGTCACCTTGGTGGATGATCGACAAGTGCCCGAGGCGGCACAGGCCCGCTTGGTCTCAATGGTGGGGCCTGGTCTACCGGCGTCAACCCAAGACTGGAATGAACGGGTGTCACGGGCAGACCATGCCCTGACTGAGCTGGGCCCTGCTGACGTGACCGTGTTGGGCATGGGGCCTGATGGCCATTTTGCCTCGCTCTTTGCGGGCAGCCCCCAGTTGGCGCAGGCGCTGGACCTCCAATGTGTCCATGCCTGCATGGCGGTGACCTTGCCCGCACCCCCCGCAGAGGCGCCCTTTGACCGCATCACTCAGACCTTGGCGCACCTGGCGCGATCAGGCTTGTGGGTGTTGCCCTTGATCGGGCATGAAAAAATGGCAGTGTTGCGGCGGTCCTTGCCCCAAACCCCGATGCAAAGCCCCGTCAGCGCCTTGCTGCAACCCACCCGCACACCTCTGGAGCTATGGATCACCCCATGAACGCCCCGTCACAGCCCCCTGTTTTTCCACCCATGCGCCCCGAGGTGCTGGCCGTCACCCGTCGAATTTCTGAACGCAGTGCCGACACCCGGCGTCAATATCTGGCCATGCTGGATCAGGCGCGGCGTCCCGGCCCCTATCGTCAGGATCTGGGCTGCGCCAATCTGGCCCATGCCTACGCCGCCATGCCAGAAGGCGACAAACTCACTTTGCGGCAGGCCCGAGAACCCAATTTGGGCATCATCACCGCCTACAACGACATGCTCTCGGCGCACAAGCCCTACGAGCACTATCCGCAACTGATCCGAGATGCTGCTGCCGGGCTGGGGGCCACGGCGCAGGTGGCTGGGGGTGTGCCTGCCATGTGCGATGGCATCACGCAAGGCGAGGAAGGCATGGAACTGTCACTCTTCTCGCGCGACGTGATCGCCCTGGCCACCGCTGTGGGCCTGTCGCACAATACCTTTGACGCCGCCCTCATGCTGGGCGTGTGCGACAAGATCGTGCCCGGTCTGTTGATCGGGGCTTTGCAGTTTGGCCATTTGCCGACGGTGTTTGTGCCTGCAGGGCCCATGACCTCGGGCTTGTCGAATGACGAAAAATCGAAGGTCAGGCAACAGCATGCCCAGGGACTGGTGGATCGCCAGGCGCTGCTGGATGCTGAACTGGCCGCATACCATGGGCCTGGCACCTGCACCTTTTATGGCACCGCCAACTCCAACCAGATGCTGATGGAGATCATGGGCCTGCATTTGCCAGGTTCGTCTTTTGTCAATCCCGGCACCCCCTTGCGGGCGGCCTTGACCCGTTGCGCGGTTCAGACTGTCTTGCAGCGGGTGCGCGACGGCGACCAGGGCCTGGGGCATTGGGTGCAAGCCGAGACCATCGTCAATGCAATGGTGGGTTTGCTTGCCACCGGTGGTTCGACCAACCATACTTTGCATTTGGTGGCGATGGCCCGTGCCGCCGGATGGATCATCGATTGGGAAGATTTTGCCCAACTGTCGGCTTGCACCCCCTTGCTGGCCCGCATTTATCCCAATGGCTCAGCCGACGTCAACCACTTTCATGCGGCAGGGGGCATGGGCTTTCTGATCGCCCAGTTGCTGCGTGGCGGGCTTGTGTTCCCGCAATCACACACGGTGCTGGGTCAGGGCTTGTCGGCCTATGTGTGCGAGCCCTGGCTGGATCAGGGGCAGCTCAGGTGGCGCCCGGCACCCATCGCATCGCTGGACACTGAAGTGCTTAGACCACTTGAGCAGCCTTTCAGCCCCGAGGGGGGCTTGCGGGTGCTGACCGGGGCACTGGGCCGGGCGGTCATCAAGGTCTCTGCGGTGAAACCTGAGCACCGTCATGTGCGGGCCCCGGCACTGGTCGTGGATGACCAAAAAACCTTGCAAGACCTCTTCAAGCAGGGCCGTTTGCAGCGTGATTTTGTGGCGGTGGTGCGAGGACAAGGTCCCAGAGCCAATGGCATGCCCGAATTGCACAAACTCACCCCGGTGCTAGGTGTGTTGCAGGATCAGGGGTTTCAAGTCGCCTTGGTCACCGATGGCCGCATGTCCGGCGCTTCTGGCAAAGTGCCAGCCGCCATTCATCTTTGGCCCGAAGCCTTGGCAGGTGGTGCGATCGCCAAAATCCGAGATGGTGACATGATCACCCTCGACGCGGATGCGGGCCGTCTGGAGATTGAAGTTCCCCAGTCCGAGTGGGAGGCGCGACCGGTCACCCACTTCAACCGCGATCCGCAGGCGCATGGCAGCGGGCGTGGACTGTTCGAATTGTTCCGTCAGAATGCCGCCCATGCCGAAGCGGGTGCAGGCCCCTTGTGGGTGCAGTCTGAACCCACCCTCCCCATAGACGGAGTGAGATCATGAACCTTTCTTCGAAGCTTGAGCCTTGGCGTTTCCACTCCCGGGTGGTGCCGGTCATTGTGCTGGGCGACCCTTCTCAGGCGGTGCCATTGGCTCATGCCCTCTTAAACGGCGGCATCGATGTGATGGAGATCACCCTGCGCTCTGAAGCCGGATTGGCAGGCATTGAAGCCGTCGCACGCGCAGTGCCACAGATGCATGTGGGCGCGGGCACTGTCACCCGCCCCGGCGAGATGCGACAGGTGCGCGATGCCGGTGCCACGTTTGCTTTGTCCCCGGGCCTGACCCCCGAGTTACATGCTGCGGCCCGGGAACACCACATGCCTTTCATGCCCGGGGTGATGACGCCTTCAGAGCTCATGCAAGCGCGTGATTGGGGTTATCGCACCGTCAAGCTGTTTCCCGCGGCACAAGCCGGTGGTTTGAGCATGATCAAGGCCCTGGCAGGCCCATTGGGCGATGTGCGTTTGTGCCCGACCGGCGGAGTCTCGCCCGATAATCTGGCCGAATTCCTGCGCCAGCCCAATGTGGCCATGGTGGGCGGCTCTTGGCTGACCCCCTTGGCACTGCTTGAAGCGGGAGACTGGCCGGGCTTGACCCGGCTGGCTTCTCAGGCCACAGCCATTGCACAATCACTGTCCAATTGACCGGCACGAACCCATGAGCACATTCCTTCGACCTGAGCAGTCACCGGCCTGGCAAGCCTTGGCGCAGTTGGCACGCGAACACCCTTTGCGTCTGGACGCTTTGCTGACCCATCCCGGGCGTTCACAGGCCATGACCCATCAGGCTGCAGGGGTGACGCTGGACCTCAGCCGCCAGCGTGTTGACCCCACCATCATGGCCGCCCTGCTGCGCCTGGGCGATCAGGCCCAGCTGCCCACCCATGTGCAGCGTCTGTTTCGCGCAGAGCCGGTCAACCCGACTGAGGGGCGGCCCGCATTGCACATGGCCTTGCGCGGCAGCGATGCCCGCTCGCCTGAATGGGGACAAGACATTTCCGCGCAGGTGGCGACTGAATTGGCCAGGTTTTTGGATTTCGCCCAGCAGGCATATTGCGGGAAATGGCAGGGGTATATGGGTGTGGCCGTGACCGATGTCGTGAATATTGGCATCGGCGGCTCTGATCTGGGTCCGCGTATGGCCACCCATGCGCTGGCTTTGCCGGCACGCGGCTTGTCGGGTCAGGTGAGGGTGCACTATGTGTCGAACGCCGATGCCGACGCTTTGGGGTCAACGCTGGCGGGGTTAGACCCGGCGCGCACGGGCTTCATTGTGCAAAGCAAGACTTTCACCACCCAGGAAACCTTGACCATTTTTGCCTCGGCAAAACGTTGGCTGCTGGATGGTGGTTGCCCGCACGATCAAATCGCCCGCCATTGGGTGGCGGTCACCGCCCGGCCCGAATTGGCCCGCCAGCATGGTTTCTCCCCTGAGCAAACCTTTTTGTTTTGGGACTGGGTCGGGGGCCGTTACTCGGTCTGGTCGGCCATCGGTCTGCCTTTGGCCATGACCATTGGGCCGCAGGCTTTCCGGGAATTTCTGGCTGGCGCACGCGAGATGGATGTGCATCTCTTGTCGGCCCCACCCGCGCAAAACCTGCCCATGCTGATGGCCTTGGTGGGTGTCTGGAATAGAAACTTTCTGGGGGCGACGACCCTGAACATCGCACCCTACTCATATGCGTTGTCGCAGTTTGTGCCCTTCATTCAGCAGTTGGAGATGGAGTCCAACGGCAAAAGCGTCCACCTCGATGGCAGCCGTGCAGACATCTCCACCGCACCCATCGTTTGGGGTGGGCTGGGCATTGATGGACAGCACGCTTATTTTCAACTCATACACCAAGGCACGCAGAACGTTCCGATGGACTTCATCGGCGTGCGTCAGACCCGCAGTGCCTTGCCTTTGGCGCAAACCCACCAAAAGGTGGTGCTGCAGAATTTACAAGCGCAGGCGCAGGCGCTGGCCCTGGGGCGCGACCTGGGCCAGACCCGCGCTGCTTTGCTGGCCGAGGGGTTGGATGCGTCTCTTGTGGAGGCCCTGGCCCCCCACCGCACCTATGTGGGCAACAACCCCAGCTCGATCTTGTGGCTCGATGAGCTCAATCCGCGCACCTTGGGTGCCCTGATCGCTTTGTACGAACACAAGGTCTACGCCCAAGCCGTGATTTGGGGCATCAACCCCTACGACCAGTGGGGCGTTGAGCTGGGCAAAACCATGGTGCGACAGATGGATGTGTCGAAAGATTCTTGAATATGCGACTGGTCAAAGACCCTGCTCACTCAGGCCCTGGCGGCTGGCCCCGACTGTTGGCTGACATGGGTGGCACCCATGCGCGTTTTGCCTGGCGTGCAGGCCCGGGCCAGAGCTTGGAGTGCGTTCTCGTGCTGCCCTGTGCTGATTTTCCCGGCCCAGCCCAGGCCATCCGCGAATATCTGGCGCGAAACCGTTTGCCATTGCCCGCGTCTGCGGCATTGGCCGTGGCTGTCCCGGTGGTGGCCGATCAGGTGCAAATGACCAATTTGAACTGGCGTTTCTCCATCGAGGCCCTCAGGGCAGAGTTGGGCCTGCAAAGCTTGTTGTTGCTGAACGACTTTAGCGCTTTGGCCCTGGCCATCCCGACCTTGAAATCAGGCCAATTGCATCGTTTGGGCCCCGCCCTGGAGGCGCGGCCTGGCCCAGTGGCTCTACTGGGTGCGGGCACCGGTTTGGGGGTTTCGGGCTTGTTGCCCGACCCCAATGGCTCAGGCCAGTGGGTGCCAATCATGGGCGAGGGAGGTCATGTGACTTTGTCGGCCACTGACGAACTGGAGTTCGAGGCCATACGGGGTTTGCAGCGCCAGTATGGCCATGTGTCGGCCGAGCGTGTTTTGTCAGGCAGCGGGTTGGTCGACTTGCATCGGGTATTGACGAAAATTCAAGGCGGCACAGAAGCCGAAAAATGGAGTGCGGCTGAGATCGTGGCACAGGGCATGCAGGCCACGAGTGGGCCTGCGCGCCAAACATTGAACATGTTTTGTGCATGGCTGGGCTCGGTGGCCGGCGATCTGGCTTTGACCCTGGGGGCGGTCGGGGGGGTGTACATCGGGGGTGGCATTGCGCCGCGCCTGCGCGCCTTCCTCATGGCTTCTTCATTCAGGCAGCGTTTCGTGGCCAAGGGCCGCTACCAGACTTATCTGGAAGCCATACCGACCTGGCTGATCGAGTCAGAGGTGTCACCAGCCCTCGAAGGGGCCGATCAGGCCATGACGGCTTATGGCCATTGAGGGGGCACGCACCTGGCGGGCCGAGTCACTGCCCACACACAGGGCAGCGTCATAGGGCCCGAGCAATCACCTCTTTCATGATTTCATTGGTGCCGCCGTAGATGCGCTGTATGCGTGCATCGGTGTACATGCGCGCGATCAGGTACTCATTCATATAGCCATAGCCGCCGAACAATTGCAGGCATTCGTCGATGACTTTTCCCTGCTGCTCGGTGCCCCACAGTTTGGCCATGGATGCCGTGGCTGTATCGAGCCGCCCGGCCACCAGGTCTTGCACGCATCGGTCCATGAAGGCGCGACCCACCTGGATGGTGGTGGCGATCTCGGCCAGCTTGAAGCGCGTGTTCTGGAACTCGGCAATGGGCTGCCCAAAGGCCTGACGCTCGCGCGTGTAGTCCAGGGTGGCCCGATAGGCCCCTTCCATGGCCCCGATGGCGCCGACGCCGATGATCAGCCGCTCATAAGGCAGGTCGCCCATGAGTTGGTAAAAGCCCCGACCGGTCTGGCCTCCGAGTACCGCGTCGGCGGGCAGGCGCACATCGTCGAAAAAAAGCTCTGAGGTGTCTTGCGCCTTGAGGCCGATTTTGTCCAGCACACGGCCTACCCGATAGCCTGGGCTTTGGCGGGTGTCGAGCAGCACAATCGACATGCCCTTGGCCCCGTCTTGTTCGTCGGTTTTGCAGACCACCAGCACCAGGCCGGCCAGGTAGCCGTTGGAGATGAAGGTTTTGGAGCCATTGAGCACCAGGCCCTGTTCGGTGACTTTTGCCCGGGTGCGTATGGCCTGCAAATCAGACCCGGTGCCGGGCTCGGTCATGGCGATGGCGCCCACCGTCTCACCTCGGGCAAGTCTTGGCAGCCATGCCTGTTTTTGCGATTCGGTGCCGTGATTGAGGAGATAGTGAGCCACGATGGAGTGCACCCCGATGCTCATCCCTGACAGACCCAAGCGAGCCATTTCCTCGTGGATGATGGCTTCGTGCCGAAAATCGCCTCCGCCCCCACCGTATTGGGTGGGTATGTCCACGCACAAGAGGCCACACTCACCTGCTTTGCGCCAAACCTCGTGGCCCACGTGCCCGCGTTGGCGTGCGGCTTCGTCCTGGGGCAGCACTTCTTCCTCCAGGAAGCGAAGCACTGTGTCACGAAACAGCGACAGCTCCTCGTCCATCCAGCGGCGTTCAAAGGTCACGGCCATGTGGGTCTCCTCAAAGTTTTTCTATGATCGTGACATTGGCCATGCCGCCGCCCTCGCACATGGTCTGCAGCCCATAGCGTCCCCCTCGCAGGTGCAGGGCATGGACCAGTGTCGCCATCAATTTGGCACCTGAGGCCCCCAGGGGGTGACCCAGCGCGATGGCACCACCATGGACATTGAGACGCTGCGGGTCTGCGTGCGTGGCCTTCAGCCATGCCAGCGGCACGCAGGCAAAGGCCTCATTGACCTCAAACAGATCGATGTCATCGATTTTCAGGCCGGATTTTTTCAAAGCCCTTTCGGTGGCCGGGATCGGCGCTTCGAGCATGATGACCGGGTCATGCCCCAGCACCGACATGTGGTGTATGCGTGCCAAGGGTTTAAGTTGGTGGGTGCGCAGCGCAGATTCGCTGGCGACCAGCAAAGCGGCTGACCCGTCGCAAATCTGACTGGCATTGGCCGCCGTGATGACCCCGCCTTCTTGAAGCAGCTTCACCGCCGAAATGGATTCCAGCGTGGCATCGTGCCGGATGCCTTCGTCATGGGTGTGCATCCCGCCTGCTTCGGCGCCCTGACGGTGGGCGGCCAGCGGCACGATTTCACGCTCGAAGCAACCCTGTCGGGTGGCCAAGCTGGCACGCCGATGGCTTTGCAGGGCATAGGCATCGAGCTGGTCTTTGCCCAGGCCATGTCGTTGGGCCAGCATTTCCGCCCCGCTGAATTGGCTGAAGCGCACTCCAGGGTAACGCGCATGCATGTTGGGGCTGGTGTACTCACCCAGCCCGGCTTGACGATACAGTTCGCCAGTGCTGAACATGGGTACTCTGGACATGCTCTCCACGCCGGCGGCCAGCACCAAATCCATCGTGCCCGACATCACGGCCTGGGCGGCGAATTGCAGGGCCTGCTGCGACGACCCGCATTGGCGGTCGACCGAAGTGGCGGGAACCGACTCGGGCCAATTCGCGGCCAAGACGGCGTTGCGGGCAATATTGAAAGATTGCTCACCCCCCTGGCTGACACAACCCAGCACCACATCTTCGATGGCGGCCGGATCGATGCCGGTGTCTTGTACCACCGCATTGAGGCAAACGGCGGCGAGGTCAGCCGGGTGCCAGCCGGACAGGAGCCCGTTGCGGCGCCCTCCGGGGGTGCGGCGCGCGGCCACAATGTAAGCAGTGCTCATCGGTGTCTCCTGTTCGTCACTTCGGGTTGGACGCCAGCCCCTGGCTTTCACTCAGTCGGGTACAGCCT
Organism: Pseudomonadota bacterium; assembly: GCA_041158965.1. Classification (GTDB taxonomy): domain Bacteria; phylum Pseudomonadota; class Gammaproteobacteria; order Burkholderiales; family Burkholderiaceae_C; genus Limnohabitans. The sequence goes on from JBEBAJ010000034.1 coordinate 8,484, forward strand.
GCAGCAAGAGTCAATCCGGGAATTGTGCACCAAGGAAGTCAGGCCATCACGCGCAGGCATGGACGATGGGTCAGGCTGGGGTGGGTGTTCAAGGCGGCGACAACCACCATGCCTTGAATTCAATGGCTTCGCTCTCGATCAGCGCCGAGCGTATGGGGGGCAACTTTTTCGCCAGTGGATGGTCTTTGAGCACCTCTGCATCTGGCGTCTGGGTCAACAACAGCACCGGCCCCTGATCGAGCGTCAGCGCAAAGCGCTGGTCAAAGTGGTTCATGGGTGCTTGGTTTTTCATCCATCCCATGGCTGCGCCCGCGGGCAATTGCAGCCCCCACTGCAATTGGGCGAGCACTGCCCGGTCGTCACTGGCCACGCGCCACTGGCCTTGAGGCGCGAGCTCTGTCAGTCGCTCACGCGTTTGGGCATGCACACCCGGCCAATTGCGCAGCGACCAAAAAGGGTCGGTGCGCCAACTCGCTGTCAATCCCAGGGGCTCGCGCACCAAGGTCTGGCCGTGGTAGAGCAACACGGCAAATAACAGATTGAAGGCCAATGCCAGCCCGAGCCAGACATGGCGACGGCTTTGCCAAAGCCAGCCGACGGCGGCCAAGGTCAGTGCCGCATGGGCTGGCGCTGCCCAATTGGCGTGGGCACGCGACAGCAGTGCCTGGGCAGAAATCACCGCCAGCATGGGCATGGAGAAAGAGATCAAAAACCAATGCCGCGTCAGCATGCGCCCACTGCCTTGCCCGCATCCGCGCACGAGCCAAACCACAAAAGCGCTGACCAGCACCACATTGCCCACCAACCATTGCTCGGCCCAAAAAACGAAAAGTGTCTCGGGCTTGAGGGTGTAGGCCGCCCCGCGCGAAATGTCTGCGGTGTGTTGCAGCGTGGGCATGCCATGATTCAGGTTCCACCACAGATTGGGTGCAAACACCAACAAACCCACCAGCGACGCCACGTACGGCCCGGGTCGCCGCCATTGCGAACGCCATTCAGGGTGCAGCAGCACCAGTGCCACACTGGGTGCGATGATGGCCATTGAGTATTTGGCCAATAGCCCTGTTCCGGCGAAAACCCCCAGTCCTAACCAGCCCCAGACTTTCCCGGACAAAGCCTGCCATAAACACGCCATCGACAGCACCCAGCATAAGAGCAGCATCGAGTCTGTGCTCGCCACCATGCCGTAAAAGGTGCTCAGTGGCAAGGTCGCAAAAGCGATGGCGCTGGCCACCGACTGTTTAGCCCCCAGGCCCATGCTTATCGATAGGCCATAAATCAGCAGCGAAGAGAAGGCAAAGGCCAGAACACCGACCCCGCGGATACATGCTGTGGTGGGGCCGCACAGCGAGTCTGCGCCGGCGATGGCCCAAGCGATCAGAGGGGGCTTGGTCCAGTAACCCCAGTCGGGGGTGAGCGACCAGGCATAGTAATAAGCCTCGTCCACCGACAGCGGCAAGCCGGAACCCACCCACCAGCGCCATGCCCCGAGCAGGGCCAGCACCGCCAGCAATAGAGACAGGGGTTTCAGGCTTTGGGTTGGTGCCATGGCACATCACCCATGCTGCTGCGTGTCTCGTCGATTTGATAAGAGCGGCTGCCGCCGGATTCAAACAAAACCCGCACCAGCACTTCAGCCAGTACACCGGCCATGAGCGATTGCACCCCGGCGATCAGAAAGAAAAAGCCCACCAGCAACAAGGGCCGGGTGCCTATCTGTTCCCCCATCAGTTTCAAGCCCAGCAGATAGGCCAATATGGCACCGCCCAAGCCCAGCAGCCAAAGCCCCAAGCCGCCAAAAAAGTGGCCCGGCCTGGTGCGGTAGCGCATGAAGAAATAGACAAAGAAAAGGTCAAGGACCACCCGGAAAGTGCGGCTGATGCCGTATTTGGACTCACCGAATTGGCGTGCATGATGACTGACCGGCTCTTGGGCGATGCGATGCGGCGCCGTCACCGTGGACAGCCAAGCCGGGATGAACCGGTGCATTTCGCCATACAGCCTGATGCGTCGCAGGGTCGATGTTCTGAATACCTTCAGGCTGCACCCGTTGTCTTTGATGTTCAGGCCGGTCATGCGGGCGATCAGGCGGTTGGCGATGCGCGAAGGCAGTTTGCGCATGACCAATGCGTCTTGACGGTTTTGTCGCCATCCGGCGACCAGATCGAGGTCTTCGAGAAGCAAACGGGCCACCATGCGGGGAATGTCCACTGGGTCGTTTTGCAAATCGCCATCGAGTGTGGCGATGACGTCGCCGCGAGCGTGGTCGATGCCTGCCTGCATCGCAGCCGTTTGTTTGTAGTTGCGCGCCAGCTCGATGAGCCGGATGTGCGGGCCATATTCGTGCTGGGCTTTTTCAATGGCGCTGCGGGTGCCATCGCGGCTGCCGTCGTTGACCAGCAACAGCTCCCAAGGATGGGGGTAAAGGGCCAGGCACTCGCTCACCCGCGCCACGAAAGGCGCCACGCTGTCCTCTTCCTGGTACATCGGCACCACGATAGACAGACGGTGTGGGGGCAGGGCGGGCATGGGGGAAACGGCATTCATCGGACACTCACTTTCAGGCCCCATTGTGCCTTGTCACCAAGGGCCTGGGCAGCCACCAGGCCAGCGCGCCGAATCCCAGCGAGCAGGCCAGCACCACCAAGTGCATGCTCAAGGCCGCCTGCAAGCCGCTGGTCCAATCCACGCCATGCCAGCGCAGGGCGGCAGCGGCACCGGCTTCGTAGCTGCCGACCCCGCCCAAGCCTTGCACCGGCAAAAGAGCAGACAGCTCGGCGCCAAGCGAACCGGCCCAGCCCAGGGACCAGTTCACGCCCAACAGTTCGGCCAATAGCCAGGCCTGCAGGCTCAGCTTCAAGGCCCAGTTGGCAGAGGTGATGGCCCAGCCCTGCATCCATCCTTGTCCCCGCTGGGAGAGGGCCTGCATGAGGCGCTGCATCGGCCGAGGTGCGGGCGTGTCAGAGCCTGGTGAAAATGAGCCAAGTTTGCTGGCGCGGGCGCGGACCCAGCGCACCCCGAGCCCAAGCCCGGCCCAAAGAGCGCATGTCAGCAAGGCGCGCACCCATGTGGGCACTTCTGGCCAGACCCAAACGGCCAATGTGGCCAACACGCATGCGTCTTGCAGGCGCAGCCAGAGCAAAGACGCCGAGGCGTCCAGCCAGGTCACATTCAAGGCACGGCGCATCAGCCAGGGGAACCCCAACTCGCCAGAGCGCATGGGCAGCACATTGACCATGGCGGTATGGGCCAGCACGATGCGCAGCGCCAATGTCCATCGCATCCCGGGCACATCGGCAAACTCGCGCCGGATGCGCCAGGCCCGAAGCCCATAGCTGGCCAACATTCCGGCCACCATCGCTGCCCATAGCGTCGCAGGCACCCGTTGCCACTGTGCCAGCCACATTTCGGGCAAGCCGACATGCCAAAGCCAGACGGCAAAGGCCAGTGTGAGCAAGGCGGAGAGTATCAGGGGGCGTTTGGACAATGGTGTGGGGTGTCGCCGGTTCGCACTGACGGCAGAAGAGTTGGGGCAAAATGAACCCATGCGATTTTATTTCAGCTTGTGCCTGTTGGGCTTGGCCGTCTTTGGTCTTTTTCCCGGGCTCGATTTGGCTTTCAGTGCCCTTTTTTACGAGCCGGACCTTGGTTTCATCTATAAAGATTTGCCTTGGGTTCAAGCATCGTACTGGGCGTATGCCAGGTTACAAATCCCCATTTTTATTGCTTTGATATTGGTCCTCGCACTTGGTTTTTTCAGCCCGAAGTGGGCGCTGCGCCGGCGCGCATCCGTGTATTTGCTGCTGGTCTTGTTGTTGGGCCCCGGTTTGATCGTGAACGAAGGATTGAAGAACCATTGGGGGCGTGCACGGCCTGCTCATGTCACCGAATTCGGTGGCCAGGCCCTCTATACCCCGCCGTGGCAAGTCAGTGACCAATGCGAGCGCAACTGTGCCATGTCCAGCGGCCACGCGGCCTTGGGTTTTTATCCCTGGGCGATGGCCTGGGTGGTGCGCAGGCAACGCCGACTCTGGATAGGCATCGGGGCCCTCAGTGGTGGCCTGGTTGGATTGGGTCGTATTTTGCAAGGGGGCCACTTCCTGGCCGATGTGCTGGTTTCGGCTGCCGTGGTCTGGTGGGTGTGCGCGGTTTTGGCACGATGGCTTTTGCCCGCAAGCCAACCTCCCAAAGGCGCATTCACAGACCCTGCATCTGGCGGATGAATCCGAGCAAGGCCTCAGACACCCGCTCACGGGTGATGGCGATGGCCGCCTGATGCGTGGATGTCAGCTGACGCCGTGCCGACCACACCAATGACAATTGGCTCATCAGCCGGGGCCGTCCGATGCGGTGCAGGCTGAAAGAATGGTCTGGCCCATGACCGGCCAGCGTGTATGGGGGCAAGACGGCAAAACCCATGCCCACCCTGACCAATTCCAAAATCGCGTTCAGACCATCCACTTCCAGCACCACTTGCGGCTTGGCCTGGATTTTCATCATCTCAGATTCAATCAATAGTCGAAAGGCGTTGGGTTGGCTCGGCAAAATCAGGGGCAGGGCGGCGACCTGTTGCAGGGTCAATTCGGATTTGCTGCGCAAGCCATGTGTCCTGTCCGCCTTTGGGCTGCCGATGAGCATCAGCGACTCGTCGTGCAGCGAAGCGCTCTCAAGTTCGGGGGACATGACCGGGTTGTAAAGCACCGCCATGTCCAATCGCCCCGAACGCAAGGCCTCATACATTTGCAAGGAAAATCCTTCGGTCAGGGTCAGTTGGGCACCGGGCAGTTTTTGTTGAAAGGCCAAACTCAGCGGCACCGTGATCAGCCTCGACAGGCTGGGGGGCAGGCCTATAGAGACCCGACCTCCCAGTGCGCCCCGCACTGCGCCCAAATCTTCGCGAGCCACCTCGACCTGATGCAAGATGCCACGGGCATGCTCCAGCAAGACCCGTCCTGCTTCGGTCAATGTCACCCCGCGACCGTTGCGATCGAGCAGGTTTTGTCGCAATTCGACCTCCAATTGCCTCACATGGCGACTCAGCAAGGGCTGCTGCACGCCCAAGGCAATGGCAGCACGGGTGAAACTGCCCAATTCAGCCACACGCACGAAGGATTCCAGTTGCTTGAGATCCATGGCCCCTCTTTATTTTCAAAAAATTAATATCAATCCATGCGTTATTGATTATATGAATAACTGGTAGTGCGTGGTCATGTGTCCATGGGGGAGTAGGCTTTTTAGAATGTCCATATGAGCAAGCTGCCCCATTCCCCCCGAGCCATTTCATCCATGGCGACCCGACAGCTGTTGGCCGATCTGGCCCGGGAATTTGAACGCGATGGCGGCGTGAGTTGGCAGATCGAGTCGGTGGGTGGCGTGGATGCGGTCCGTCGCGTGGCGGCCGCTGAACCTTTTGACCTGGTGTTGCTGGCCAGCGATGCCATCGACGGCCTGATCGCTCAAGGCCATCTGCGTGGTGGATCCCGGGTGGATTGGGTCTTATCTACCACTGTCGTCGCCGTCCCCGAGGGCGTGACCGCCCCTTCCATATCCACCGAGGCCCAATTGCGTGAGGCTGTGGCGCAGGCCCCCACCTTGGGCATTTCGACCGGCCCCTCGGGCAGCTATGTGGAAAAGCTGATTCGTGGCTGGGGCCTGGGTGAGTTGCTT
>JBEBAJ010000035.1:0-13772 GCA_041158965.1 Pseudomonadota bacterium
CAGGTGCGGGCAGCCGCTTCCGTGCTGCGGGAGGCACCACAGGCAAGTTACAATCCCCTCTGGCCGGCCGCATTGTGCTTGACCATGTGCTGGCCGCCGTGCAGGCCAGTGGCCTGCCCTGGCACTTGGTCACCCCTACCGACACCGCACACCATGAAGAGCAGGGCATGGGAACGAGTATCGCCACCGGGGTCGCGGCCACACCCGCCGCCCAGGGCTGGTTGATCTTGCCCGCTGACCTGCCCCTGATACAGCCCGACACCCTGCGGGCGGTGGCGCACGCTTTGGCGCAGTACGCCGTGGTGATGCCTGTGCATGCGGGTGAACCAGGCCACCCGGTGGGCTTTGCGCCCCAGTGCGGCCCCGATCTGATGGCCCTGCGCGGCGACCAAGGGGCGCGCAGCGTGGTGCAGCGCCATGGCCCGCCTTATCGTTTGTCTACAGACGACATCGGCTGTGTGTTAGATGTAGACACCCCTGAGCGGCTGGCGCAGGCTCTGCAGATCTTGCATGCCCGCCAAGAGGTCTAGGAAAGCCCTGAAGCCCCCCCCTTTTGTGGTGCCCTAGGCGCAAATCGGTGTGAACTTTTTGACGGAAAAACCGCTTTGCGGTATATTACTAACCGATCGGTCATTTATTACCCTCTCCTACCGTGCCAGCCCAAGCCCACCCCGCCCAAAGACGTGAACGTCGCAAGCATGAGCGCCCGGGCGAGTTGTTGCAGGCGGCACTTGAGCTCTTTGTCGAAAAAGGCTTCGCCGCCACCCGGGTGGAAGAGGTGGCCCTGAGGGCCGGGGTGTCCAAGGGAACGCTGTTCCTGTATTACGAGAGCAAGGAAGAGTTGTTCAAAGCGGTCATTCAGGCCCACCTGAGCGATCATTTCGTCGCCTGGGATCAGGAATACGCACAGTTTGAGGGCAGCAGTGCCGATCTGATGCGCTACGGCCTGAGCTCCTGGTGGGAGCGCATCGGCAGCACCCTGGCCGGTGGCCTGACTAAGCTGGTGATGAGCGAGTCGCGCAATTTTCCGGAAGTGGCGGCCTTTTACCGCGAGCAAGTCATCGAGCCAGGCCAAACATTGTTGCAACGCATTTTGCAACGTGGCATTGACCGGGGTGAGTTTCGACCCTTGGATGTGCCAGCCGCCAGCCTGAGCCTGATCTCGGCCATGGTGTTCTTGATGATGTGGCGCCATTCGATGGCAGGGTGTGCGCCAGGGGCCGATTTTGACCCCAAGGGTTTTTTGAATACACATCTGGAGACGTTGCTGCAGGCCTGGTCTGCCAACGCCTCTGGAACGAACGAGGACAGTCATGAAGACCACTAAATGGATTGTGGGGGCGGTGGCGCTGGCCGTGCCCTTGGCGTGGTTCGCTTGGCGACAGCGTCAGGCGCAACCCGCCAACGAACCGGTTGCGAAGGCGGTGACGCAGGCCGATCACATTGAATTGGCACCCAGTGACAAGGTCATGCTGCAAGAGCAAACCCTGACCGAAGGGGTGCCAGTGTCGGGCAGCTTGCGCGCGGTGCAAGCGGCGTGGGTCAAGGCCCGTGTGGCGGGCGAATTGCAAGAATTCGGCTTGCGCGAGGGTGACGCGGTGCGCGCCGGGCAGGTGATAGGCCGCATCGAACCCACCGAGTTCGAGCGCCGCCTGCGCCAAGCTCAAGAGCAGGCCGAAGCCGCCCGCGCCCAGGTGGACATTGCCCAAAAACAATACGACAACAATGCGGCCCTGGTGCAACAGGGCTTTATCTCCAAAACCGCGCTCGACACCTCACTCTACAGCCTTCAATCTGCCCAGGCCAGCCTGCGGGCGGCCCAGGCGGGGGCCGATGTGGCGCGCAAATCACTGGAAGACTCTGTGCTGCGCGCGCCCATCAGTGGCTTGGTGGCAACACGCGGTTCGCAAAACGGAGAACGGTTAGGCATCGATGCCAAGGTGGTCGAAATCATAGACCTCAGCCAATTGGAAATGGAAGCCACCCTCAGTCCCGTCGATGCGGCGCGCATCAAAGTCGGGCAGATGGCCAGTTTGCAAGTCGAAGGCCTGAATGCGACGGTCAGCGCGCGGGTCACGCGCATCAACCCCAGCGTGCAAGCGGGCAGCCGCAATGTGCTGGCTTATGTGCAAGTCACACCGCTGCCGGGTATGCGCCAGGGTTTGTTCGTGCAGGGGCAGATCGGGGCCAGCCAAACCCGCGCCCTGGCCTTGCCCTTGACCACTGTGCGGACTGACCAATCCACGCCTTATGTGCAATGGGTCAATAACGGTCTGGTGCAGCACGCACAGGTCAAACTGGGTGTGCGCGGCCCCTTGGTGTCTGTGCCTGATGGCGAGGTCTGGGTGCAGGTCGAGGGCCTGAGCGCGGGTGTGAGTGTGCTGGGCGGCCATCTGGGCCGCCTGCGCGAGGGCATCAGCGTTCGCACCACCACAACCCAAGGAAAATGAAGGCATGTGGTTCACCCGAGTCAGCCTGCAAAACCCGGTCTTCGCCACCATGGTCATGCTGGCCTTGGTCGTGCTGGGCTTGTTCTCTTACCAGCAACTGAAGATTGATCAGTTCCCCAATATCGATTTGCCGGTGGTGGTGATCACCACCGAGTACCCCGGTGCCGCGCCCGAGATCGTCGAGGCAGAAGTCAGCAAGAAGATCGAGGAAAGCGTCAACAGCATCGCCGGCATCAATGCGCTGACTTCGCGCAGCTACGAGGGCCAGTCGGTGGTGATCATCGAGTTCCAGCTCAACATCGATGGCCGAAAAGCCGCTGAAGATGTGCGCGAAAAGGTAGCCGCTGTGCGGCCCGTTTTGCGCGCCGAAGTCAAAGAACCGCGTGTGCTGCGCTTTGACCCGAGCAGTCGGGCCGTCTGGTCACTGGCGGTGGTGCCCGACAGCGACAGCGCCGGGCCTTCTGGCGTACCGGGCACGGTGGCCATGACGCAATGGGCCGACCAGGTGCTGAAAAAACGTCTGGAGAACGTGCGGGGCGTGGGAGTGGTCAATTTGGTGGGCGGCACCAAGCGTGAAATCCAGATTCAGCTCAAGCCCCAGGCCATGAACGCCCTGGGCATCACGTCTGACCAGGTGGCGCAGGCGGTAAGAAGCGAAAACCAGGATTTCCCGCTGGGCAGTGTGCGCTCCAGCGATCGCGAACGGGTCTTGCAAATTGAAGGCCGCATGAAGCGACCCGAAGATTTCAACGACATCATCGTCGCCCGACGTGGCAACCAGTCGGTGCGCCTGGGGCAAGTCGCCACCGTGATTGACGGCCCGCAAGACCTTGAGAACATGGCGCTCTACAACGGCGAGCGCACGCTGCTGCTCACCGTGCAAAAAGCGCAAGATGAAAACACCATCGACGTCATCGACGGCTTGAACAAGACCCTGCGCGAAATGCAAACCCTGGTGCCTGCCGGTTTGCGCCTGGAACCCATCTATGACGGCTCGCGCATGATCCGGGTGTCGGTCAACAATGTGCGCCGCACCCTGATCGAGGGTGCCGGTTTGACGGTGCTGATCGTGTTCCTGTTCCTGAATTCATGGCGCTCGACGGTGATCACGGGCCTGGCCTTGCCCATTGCCATCATCGGCTCTTTTTTATTCATGCACGCATTGGGCTTCACCATCAATATGGTGACCCTGATGGCGCTCTCGCTTTGCGTGGGGCTGTTGATCGACGATGCGATTGTGGTGCGAGAAAACATTGTGCGCCATGTGCAAATGGGCAAAAGCGCGTTCAATGCCGCGCTGGACGGCACGCAAGAAATCGGGCTGGCCGTGCTGGCCACCACGTTATCTATCGTGGCGGTGTTTTTGCCCATCGGCTTCATGCAAGGCATCATCGGCAAGTTTTTCCACGAATTCGGCCTGACCATCGTGGTGGCTGTTTTGATCTCGATGTTCGTGAGTTTTACGCTCGACCCCATGCTGTCTAGCATCTGGCACGACCCCAGCATCCACCGCCGCGACGGCAGCGGCCATGGCGGCAGCCTGTATGAACGAACCTTGGGGCGCTTGACCCTGAAGTTTGAGCAATGGACCGATCGCCTGGGCCATGGCTACCAAGGTGCCCTGTCTTGGTCATTGAAGCACCGCAAAAAAACCTTGCTGGGTGCCGTCGGCATCTTTGCCCTGAGTGTTTTCATGGTGCGCTTTTTGGGCACCGAGTTCGTGCCCAAGGCCGACTTCTCTGAGACTTCCGTCAACTTCTACACCCCGGTCGGTTCATCCATCGAAATGACTGAAGCCAAATCGCGCCAGGTGGATGCGATTTTGCGCGAGTGGCCCGAGGTGCGCTATACCCTGACCACCATCAACACCGGGAACGCCCAGGGAAAGATCTACGCCAGTGTCTACATCCGGCTGGTGGATCGGAATCTGCGCAATAAGGGGCTGGATGACATTGTGGCCGAGTTCAGGCAGCGCCTGGCGCAGGTGCCAGGCATTACCGTCACGCACGCGGGCCAACTCGATTTGGTCGGAGGCAACAAGCAAATCGAGTTCTCGCTGACCGGCCCCGACCTGAAAGAGCTGGAGCGACTCAGCATGAAGCTGATGGAAAAACTCAAAAAAATTCCTGGCCTGGTGGACCTGGACTCCAGTGTCAAGCCCGACAAGCCGACCCTGGATGTGGAGGTCAATCGGGCCGCCGCCGCCGAATGGGGCCTGAGCGTGGGCAGTCTGGGCTCGCAGCTGCGCCGTTGGGTCGCGGGTGAAACCATCGGCAACTGGCGCGCACCCGACGACCAAACTTACGATGTGATCGTGCGCCTGCCGCCCAATGGACGCAACACCGAGGGCGACATCGCCAGCCTGCCCATCGCCTTGCCTGCCCCGGCAGCCGACGGCCAGCAGCGGGTCATCCGGCTCGACCAGGTGGCCCAGGTGGTGGCTGGCACTGGTTCGAACCAGATCAACCGGCGTGACTTGCTGCGCGAAGTGAGCATGAACGGCAACGCCTATGGCCGATCAGCGGGTGAAATTTCTGGCGACATCCGAAAAGCCATGGCCGAGATCGATTTGCCCCCGGGCTACGCGTTCCAGTTCAGCGGCTCGACCAAAAACATGGCCGAATCCTTTGGCTATGCCCTGTCGGCCTTGGCCATGGCCGTGATCTTCATCTACATGATCCTGGCCAGCCAGTTCAAAAGCTTTTTGCAGCCGCTGGCGCTTATGACCTCCTTGCCCCTGACACTGATCGGGGTGGTGGCGGCTTTGCTGATGTTCCGCTCCACCTTGTCGATGTTCTCGATCATCGGGGTGGTGATGTTGATGGGGTTGGTCACTAAAAACGCCATTTTGCTGGTCGATTTCGCCATCCGCGCCCGCCAGGGCCTGGTGGGTGAAGGCAGTGGGGCTCGGCCTTTGTCACGGGAGGAGGCGCTGCTGCTGGCAGCCCGGGTGCGATTGCGCCCCATCCTGATGACGACTTTGGCGATGATTTTTGGCATGGTGCCGCTGGCTTTTGCCCTGACCGAAGGGTCTGAGCAAAGGGCGCCCATGGGCCAGGCCGTGATCGGAGGGGTCATCACCTCGTCCATTTTGACCCTGGTGGTGGTTCCGGTGGTGTATTGCTATATGGACGACCTCGCCCAATGGCTGAAACGCCGCCTGATCGGTACGGCCCAACGGCAAGACCACAACGCTTAAAATGTCTTTTTTGATTTCAGACCCGATGTCATCATGAATTTCGAACAAGCCCGCTTCAACATGGTCGAGCAACAGATACGCACATGGAATGTGCTCGACACCGCCGTTCTTCAGGCTTTGTCCTCTTTGCCACGAGAGGGATTTGTGCCTGCGGCTTATCAAAGCCTGGCCTACGCAGACACTGAGATCCCGCTGGGTCAAGGTCAGTTCATGCTGCCGCCTCGGGTCGACGCCCGCCTGGTGCATGACCTGGGTCTGACCGGGACAGAAGAGGTGCTGGAGATCGGTTCTGGCCACGGCTATCTGACGGCCTTGCTGGCGCGGCGCGCCCAGCGCGTGATTGGCCTGGAAATCCAGCCCGAGTTGGCGGCGCAGGCCCAAAAGAACCTGGCCCGGGCTGGCATCACGAACGCCGAGGTCGGGGTGGGCGATGGCTCACGCACCATGATGGATGAAGGCCCGTTTGACGCGATCGTCTTGGGGGGCTCGGTGACAGAAGTACCTTCGGTGTTGCTTTCTCAATTGAAAATCGGCGGCAAACTGATCGCCATCGTGGGCGAAGAGCCCATGATGCAAGCCTGTCTCTACCAGCGGGTCGCTGCAGAGCAATGGACCAGCCGGGCCCTTTGGGATGTGGTGGCCCCCCCCCTGAGTGGTTTTGCCCAACCCAGCCGCTTTAAATTCTGACCATGATTGACCAAGTCACCCCCGCCCAGTGGATCGAGTGGAAAACGCAACACGCGTCCTTGGGCGACGCCTTGCTGCTCGATGTGCGCGAAGACTGGGAAGTCCAAAACGCCAGTGTGCGCGCCGAAGGCTTTGAGTGGCGTCACATCCCCATGGGCCAATTGGTGGCCCGTTTGTCTGAACTTGACCCGGATCGCCCCATCGCCTGTCTGTGCCATCATGGCAGTCGCAGCATGCAGGTGGCGCAATACCTGTCCCAAAAGGGTTTCCACAAAGTGGCCAATATCGCTGGTGGAATCCATGCCTGGTCGGCCCAAGTCGACCCATCGGTCCCCGTTTATTGACATCAACGAGCAAAGTACCATGACACACCTGCGTCTGCACCCCATGATTTTTGCCTTGGCCTTGGCCAGCGTGGGCAGCAGCCAGGCGCAAAGCCTGGTCGATCTGTATGGCGCCGCCAAAAAGTATGACGCCACTTACTTGTCTGCCGTGGCGCAGTACGAAGCCAATCGCGCCCGCGCCGATCAGGCTTTGGCCGGTGTGCTGCCTCGCGCTTCCTTGAGCGCCAGCACACAACGCACGGGCGTGGATGTGGAGCCCTTTGGCCCGGGCACCAATGTGTCTGCGGCCACCTCGCCTTTCAGCCGCTATTTCTCCACCCATGGCGCAACGATCAACGCAGCGCAACCGCTTTACAACCCGGCCAACCGACTGTTTTACGAACAAAGCCGCAAACAATTGGCGCAAGCGGTGCAGTCGCTGGTGACGGCCGAGCAAGACCTGTTGGTGAAGACCGGTCAAGCCTATTTTGATGTGCTGGGCAGCCAAGACAGCCTGAGCTTTGTGCGCGCCCAGAAGGCAGCTGTCAGCGAGCAATTGGCCGCCGCCAAACGCAATTTTGAAGTGGGCACAGCCACCATCACCGACACACGCGAGGCCGAGGCGCGGTTTGACCTGATCCGGGCGCAGGAAATTGCCGCTGAAAACGATTTGCGGGTCAAACGCCTGGCGCTTGACCAACTGGTGGGCATGACCAATGCCCAGCCCCTGCCCTTGAACACCCAGGCCGAATTGAGCCCACCCGCACCCAATGACCCCGAAGCATGGGTCTCTGCGGCCATGCGCCAACACCCCAGTTTGCTGAGCGCCGAACTCAATGCCGAAGTGGCCAGAATGGAGATAGATCGGGCCCGCGCCGGTCATCTGCCCACACTCGAACTGCAAGCGAGCATGGGTCAGACCCGCAACTCGGGTGGCACTGCGCTCAGTGGCACCAGCAGCCAGATCAACAGCCAGGCCATAGGACTTGCTTTGAGCATGCCCTTGTTCGCGGGCTACTCGGTGCAAAACAGGGTCGCAGAGACTGTGGCCCTTGAAGAAAAAGCCCGCCTGGACCTCGAGGCAGCGCGCCGCAACGTGAGTCAGGCGGTGAGAACGGCCTATTTGGGCCTGGTATCCGGCATCGGTCAGGTCAAGGCCCTCAAAGCCGCCGAAGACTCAAGCCAACTGGCGCTCGACGCCAACAAACTGGGCTACACCGTGGGTGTGCGCATCAACATCGATGTGCTGAATTCACAAAGTCAGCTCTACCAGACCAAGCGCGACTTGGCCCAAGCTCGCTACAACGTCTTGTTGGGTTCACTGAAATTGCGCCAAGCCAATGGCACCTTGCAAGCCCAAGACCTGCAGTCGGTCAGCGATCTTTTGAAGTGAGCTGAACGCCCAGCCTTTGCAGCAGGGCCGAAGCCATGCGGTCGGCGGCTCCCCGGTGCCCTTGCAACAGGGCCAGGCCATGAGTCGCCATGTTCTGCGTCACATCGGTGCGGGCTAACCATTGCACCGCCAGCGCCACGCCCTGCGCCATGTCGGGCACCCGGGCCGCAGCCTGGGCCTCGATGGCGTCTTCGCTGGCTTGCTCAAAGTTGTAGGTGTGCGGGCCCAAGATCACCGGGCAGGCGCAAGCCAGGGCCTCGATCAGGTTTTGGCCGCCATATCGCCCAAAACTTCCTCCCATGAGGGCCAGTGGCGACAAGCCATAATAAAAGGGCATCTCGCCCAAGGTATCGCCCAGCAATGCGCTTCGACCAGATTGGCACGCCTGCGCCAGGGCCTTGGGGTCTTTGGACCAGCGGGTGCGTCGCAGCACTTGCCAGCCTGCGTGTTCCAACAATGCCGCCACTTCGTCAAATCGTTGCGGGTGTCTGGGCACCACACAAGGCAAGAAATCGGTCGGGTGTTGGGCCAGTGCCTCTACCCAGGCGCCCTCTTCGCCTTCGCGTGAACTGGCCAGCAACATCACAGGCTTGGGCAAGGCGGCACGCAGCGCACGCCCCGCTTCGACCTGTGCGGCGTCGACCTGTAAATCGAATTTGAGGTTGCCCAAAACGCCCATGCGCGTCACGCCCAGCTTGGCCATTCGGGCCGCATCGGCCTCGGTCTGCGCCCAGACTTGGCCCAGCGCCTGAAAAGTGGGCCGGGCCCAAAAACCCAGTTGCAAGGCTTTGCGCAAAGATTTTTCGCTCAGACGGGCATTGGCCAAGACCAGCTCGATACCGTGCGCACGGCATGCCCGCACCAGGTTGGGCCAGACCTCGGTTTCGATCAGTAAGCCGAGTTTGGGTTGAAAGTGGCGCAAGAATCCTTCAACGGCCTCAGGGGTATCCCAAGGCAACCAGGCTTGTCGGTCGCCCTCAAGCCGCAACAACTGCCCTTGTCCCCACCCGGTGGCTGTGCCGTGTGTGATCAAGACTCGCAAAGTGGGGGCTTGTCGCCGCAAGGCTTGCAAAAGAATGCCCGCCGCACGAGCCTCTCCCAATGAGACCGCATGAACCCAGAGGTCGACCGGCTGAGGCGGGCCTTCATAGCGCCCGAATCGCTGTGCGACGTGCTCGCCATACAGCGGCTCGGTTTGGGCACGTCGCGCCAGCTTGCGCCGCACCCAAGGTTGCAGTGCTCGCAACAGCAGGTTATAAAGCCACCACCTCATGGTCGGACCTCCAAAACCTGTCGCCAGGCTTGCCAGACCGATTCGAGCGCAGGACATGGCGCGGCCACCAAGCCGATTTGGTGGGCCGCGTGCTGAGGCCCGGTGCGCCAGGCGGTGTCAAAGTTATACAACTGCACATGGGGCAGGCCCAAGGCCACAGCGATGTGGCTCAAACCGCTGTCCACACCAATCACCCCGCCCAACTCTGCCATTTCGGCGCTCAGTCGGTCCAGCGGCCAACGCGGCCAAACCAGGCTGCCCGAAATGGCAGCATTCAGCCGATGGGCACGGGCCTCTTCCGCCGCGCTGCCGTGGGGAAACACGGGCACCCATCCGTCAGCTTGCAGGCGGTGTCCCAATTCGATCCAAAGGGGTTCGGGCCATAACTTGTCGTCGCGCGATGTGCCGTGCACGCACAGCACTTGGCGCGCCTTCGGGCCATTTGCCCCGCGCTGTCGCATCAAACCAGGCTGAAAAGACGGCAGGTCATAAGCCAGCGCCTGGGCGCAGACCGCACGCGCCCGATCGACCGCATGGATGTGCGTGGGCACCGAGATCAACCGATTCGCCACCCAGCGGGTGGGTGCCTCGTAAGACGACCCCTCGGTGCGGTGCGCCATGGCGACCCGAAATCCAGTGCTGGCGACATGCGCCAAATGGCTGACCCAGGCCGATTTAGTCAGCCCCTGCAGGTCTATGACCCAGTCGTATTCATGCGCCCGCAACCGGGTCAAAAAAGCCCTCCAGGCGTGACGGGTCTCGGTCGCCCAGGGTTGGCGTCGCCAACGCCGCAAGTCCATCTCGATCACCCGATCTAGCGCCGGGCACTGGCGCAACAGCGGCGCAAAAGCGGGCTCGACCACCCAATCGATGCGGGCCCGGGGCAGGCAGGCGGCGATATCCATTGCGGCGGGCAAGGTATGAACCACATCGCCCAAAGAGGACAGCTTGATCAGCAGCACCCTCAATGGGCGGCCTCTTTCACTTGGGCATCGGGTTTGACGGCCCGCAGCAAGGCCATCATGTCAGACTCAATGCGTTGCAGTGCCGCCGGGGTCTGGCCCTCAAAGCGCAGCACCAGTACGGGGGTGGTGTTAGAGGCCCGAATCAGGCCAAACCCGTCCTGCCAGTCAATGCGCAAGCCATCAATGTCAGACATCTGGGGTTGATGCGCCATGCTGGGTAAGCCCTGCTCGCGCACCCGTTGCAGCAGGCGGGCTGTGACGCTGGCCGGCTCGCCCTCTTGGCACGGCACGTTGATCTCGGGGGTCGATTCGCTGCGGGGCAAATCAGACAACACCTGCCCAGGGTTGGCGTGTCGGCTCAAGATCTCCAGCAAGCGGGCCCCGGCATAAGTGCCGTCGTCAAAGCCATACCAACGCTCTTTGAAGAAAATGTGGCCGCTCATCTCGCCACCCAGCGGAGAGTCGGTCTCGCGCATGCGGGCCTTGATCAGCGAGTGGCCGGTTTTATACATCTCGGGCACGCCCCCCGCCTGCAAAATGGCCGGGGCGAGTTGTTGCGAGCACTTGACGTCGAACAAAATGCGCCCGCCCGGGCAACGGCCCAGCACGTCACGGGCGAACAAGACCAATTGACGGTCAGGGAAAATGTTTTCGCCCGCAGGCGTCACGATGCCCAGTCGGTCGCCATCGCCATCAAAGGCCAAGCCCAGGTCAGCGTTGTGTTGCCGCAGTGCGGCTTGCAGGTCGCGCAGGTTTTCGGGTTTGCTCGGGTCGGGGTGGTGATTGGGAAAGTTTCCATCGACCTCGCTAAAAAGTTCTGTCACCTCGCAGCCCAGAGCACGGTAGATGGCAGGGGCCGAGGCGCCCGCCACGCCGTTGCCCGAGTCAACCACAATTTTCAGCGGACGCGCCAGTTTGACATCACCTGCAATGCGATCGCGATAAACGGTTTGTACATCGCAGTGGCGCAGCAGACCGCCTGCGCGCAGTTGCCAGCCTTCGGTCTCGATCAGCCGCCGCAAATCCTGAATTTCTTCGCCGAAAATGGCCCGCCCAGCCAACACCATCTTGAAGCCGTTGTGGTCTTTGGGGTTGTGGCTGCCGGTCACCTGTATGCCGCTGTGGCAAAAGGTATGGGCCGCAAAATACAGCTGGGGAGTGGTGACCATGCCCACATCAATCACTTCAATGCCAACCTCGACCAAACCCTTCATCAGCGCCTGTTGCAATGGCGGGCCGCTCAGTCGACCATCGCGCCCGACTGCCACCACCCGTTCGCCCTGCGCCTGGGCATGGGTTCCAAAAGCACGGCCCAAGGCTTGTGCGGTATGGACATCAAGGGTCGTGGGTACCACGCCACGGATGTCATAGGCTTTAAAGATGGAAGCAGGCACTTTCATGCCCTCCATTGTAGGGGGCGGCCCCGGGCACGGCGCACCGCGCAGGCATACAATGATCTTTCAGCACAGGAGGCTTGCCATGTCCGTGGTCTACACCGTGGTCCCGACCCCTTTGGGGAAAGTCATCATTGCCGCCGATGCCGCGGCGCTTGCCGGTGTTTGGTTTGAAGGGCAGGCGCACGGCCCCCACATTCAAGCTTGGCAGCGCGACGATGCACACCCGCTGCTGCAACGGGCCTGCGCGCAAGTGCAGCGCTACGTCCGGGGCGAACTCAGCGACTTCGATCTGCCGATGCTAGACGGGGTGGGAACACCATTTCAACGCCGGGTCTGGCAACAGGTTCAGCGCATAGGCCGGGGGCAAGTGCGCACCTATGCAGAAATCGCCTCTGCTTTGGGTCACCCCCGTGCGGCACGCGCCGTGGGCGCGGCGGTGGGGCGCAACCCTTGGTTGATGCTCGTGCCCTGTCATCGCGTGGTGGGTCAAGGGGGCCGACTGACGGGTTATGCCGCCGGTTTGGCGCGCAAACAGGCCCTGCTGCGCATGGAAGGTGTGTCGCATTGAACGATGTACCGGGCCAAAGACATTGGCTCTTCACCTTTGTATCGCTGGCCGCCATATGGGGCTCTTCTTTCTGGTTATTGCATGCGGCGGCGTCTGAGTTGGGGTCGTGGACCACCGCCTGGTTGCGGGTCAGCCTCGCCGGGCTGATTTTGTTGCCCCTGGTTTGGTGGCGCGGTCAGGCGGCTTTGCTGTGGCGTTATGCCCGCCCCTTGATGGTGGTGGGTTTGCTCAACTCGGGCTTGCCCTTTGCCTTGTATGGATACGCCTTGATGCAACTCAGCACGGGGCTGACCGCCATACTCAACAGCATGGCCCCTTTGTTTGGCGCCCTGGTGGGCTGGCTGTGGTTCAAAGATCCCTTGAGCCGATGGCGCAGCCTGGGTTTGTTGCTGGGCTTCACCGGGGCCGCATTGCTGGCCATGAACGCGCCCGGGGGCATCAGCTTGCAACCCGGCGGCTCTGGCTGGGCGGTGTTGGCTTGCTTGGGGGCCACGCTCTCCTACGGCATCAGCGGCAACCTGACGCAGCGTCAGTTGAAATCTCTGCCCCCGATGGTGATTGCCGCAGGCACCCAAATGGGGGCCGGCATTTTGTTGGCGGCCCCGGGGCTGCTGCTGTGGCCTCAAGCCCCGGTCAGTCTGTCGGCCTGGGCGGCACTGGGCGCGGTCACCTTGTTTTGCACCTCCTTGGCCTACATCCTGTTTTTTGGCCTGATCCAGCGCCTGGGCTCCACAGCCGCCATGACGGTCACGTATGTCACCCCAGTCTTTGCCACCACTTTGGGGGTGGTCGCTTTGGGCGAGACATTCAGCCTGGCCATGCTGGGCTGTGCCGCCATCATCCTATTGGGCACGGCTCTAGCCACGGGTCTGATCGGGCCGCGCCGGTCATGAGATGATCTGGTGTTCAACAAAAACCCGAACCGAACCATGACTCATACATACGCACGCCGACAGGTCTTGGCATGGGCTCTGGCCACGGCCGGGGGTGGCCTGGGCGGTTGCGCCAGCGCCCCGGACTACAAACCCCAGCGTGGCCAGATGGGCAAAGACGTGATGTGGTTGCCCACCAGTGAGCGTTTGACCGAAAAGATGTTGCAACTGGCCAACGCTGGCCCGCAAGACCTGCTCTACGACTTGGGGGCTGGCGATGGTGTGATCCCGATTTACGCCGCCAAAACCCGGGGCTTGCGGGCTGTGGGCATTGAATACAACCCGAAGCTGGCCGCACATGCGCGCCAAAATGTGCAGCGCGCTGGCTTGTCTGAGCGGGTGCAAATCATCACTGGCGACATCTTTGCCGAAGACTTCAGCCGCGCCAGCATCGTCACCATGTACCTGTTGCCTGAAATCAATCAGCAGTTGCGCCCAACCCTGTTGGCCATGAAGCCCGGCACACGGCTGGTCTCCAACAGCTTTGACATGGGCGATTGGGAGCCCGACGCCCGGTTTGAAGAAGGCCGCGAGTTGGCTCTGATGTGGGTGGTGCCGGCCCAGGTCCAAGGGCAATGGGATTTG
>JBEBAJ010000036.1:0-13732 GCA_041158965.1 Pseudomonadota bacterium
CCGGCCTGATCCAGGCTGGAGGCATAGGCGATCATGCCGTAGCGGCTGATCCGGCCATAAGTGGGTTTGATGCCGGTGATGCCGCAAAACCCCGCCGGTTGGCGGATCGAGCCGCCCGTGTCCGTGCCGGTGGTGGCGGGCACCAAGCCAGCCGCCACAGCGGCCGCGCTGCCCCCCGAAGAGCCACCGGGCACCCGGCTGCGATCCCAGGGGTTGCGCACCGGTCCATAGGCGGAATTCTCATTGCCTGAGCCCATGGCGAACTCATCGCAATTGAGCTTGCCCAGACACACCATCCCGGCGCCACCCTGCGCCTGTGCATCGTCTTGCGCCCCGGCGCTGCCCAGTCGGCGCACCACCGTGGCGTCAAACGGCGAGCGATAGCCCTTCAGCATTTTCGAGCCCGCCGTGGTGGCGTAGTCGCGCGTGACAAAAATATCTTTGTGCGCCAACGGCACCCCCTCCAAAGGCCCCGCCGTCCCGGCCGCCAGGCGGGCATCGGCACGCTTGGCCTGCGCCAGGGCGGCCTCGGCGTTCACCTCCAGAAAGCTGCCGCTGTCATCGGCCTGCACCAAAGGCAGGAAATGCCCGGTCAGCTCGACCGCCGAAAACGCCTTATCGCGCAGCCCTTGGGCCAATTCGGCCACGCTGCATTCACTGATCGGTTTGTTCATTTCCGGCCCCTCATTCAATCACCTTGGGCACCAAAAACAAGCCGCGCTCCACCGCCGGGGCACTGTGCTGATTCGCCTCGCGCTCATTCGTCTCGCTGGCCACATCTTCGCGCAGTCGCAAAGGCATGGCTTGCACCACCTCAATGGGGTGTGCCAAAGGCACCACCCCCCGGGTGTCCACGCCCTGCATGGCCTCGACCAGCTTGAAAAAGCCGTTGATTTTGTGGCGCGCCTGCTCGGCCTCATCGGGCTGCAGCGCCAGGCGGGCCAGATTGGCGATGCGATCTATGTCTTGTGGGGTCAGTGACATGGGCTTCAAACTTAAAAGGGCAATTATCGCCGCCCTTCAAAAGCCCCTCTAAAGCCCAAGCATCGGTTCGCATACAAAAGTCATAAAATATCGCCTCTCCCACCCAAATCCGCATCCCTGTGTGGGCCTGTCGGGCATGGCCTGCACGCCTTCGGCCAGCGCACCCATCAGGTATCATTTTGGGTTTAGGGATGTCTGTGGGCATCCTTGGCCGACCTCATCTGAAAGAAAGTTATGTTTGCAGCACTCCGGCGGTACTTTTCAACCGATCTGGCCATTGACCTGGGCACAGCCAACACCCTGATCTTTGTGCGTGACAAGGGCATCGTGCTCGATGAGCCTTCGGTCGTCTCCATACGCCACGAGGGTGGGCCCCAAGGCAAAAAAACCATCCAGGCCGTCGGCCACGAAGCCAAGGCCATGCTGGGCAAGGTCCCCGGCAACATCGAAGCCATCCGGCCCATGAAAGACGGCGTGATCGCCGACTTCACCGTCACCGAGCAAATGCTCAAGCAGTTCATCAAAATGGTTCATCCGCGCTCGATCTTGCGCCCCAGTCCGCGCATCATCATCTGCGTGCCCTGTGGCTCAACCCAGGTCGAACGCCGCGCCATCCGCGAGTCAGCCCTGGGTGCCGGTGCCTCCGAGGTCTACCTCATCGAAGAGCCCATGGCCGCGGCCATCGGGGCCGGCCTGCCGGTCAGCGATGCCAACGGCTCGATGGTGGTCGACATCGGCGGGGGCACCACCGAAGTCGGCGTGATTTCGCTCGGCGGCATGGTCTACAAAGGCAGCGTCCGCGTGGGGGGCGACAAATTCGACGAAGCCATCATCAACTACATCCGCCGCAATTACGGCATGCTCATCGGTGAGCCCACCGCAGAAGCCATCAAAAAGAGCATCGGTTCGGCCTTCCCCGGCAGCGAAGTCAAAGAAATGGAAGTCAAGGGCCGCAACCTCTCAGAAGGTGTGCCGCGCAGCTTCACCATCTCGTCCAACGAAATCCTTGAAGCCCTCACCGACCCGCTCAACAACATCGTCTCGGCGGTCAAGAACGCGCTGGAACAAACCCCGCCCGAACTCGGTGCCGACATCGCCGAGCGCGGCATGATGCTGACCGGCGGCGGTGCCCTCTTGCGCGACCTCGATCGTTTGTTGTCCGAAGAAACCGGGCTCCCGGTTTTGGTGGCTGAAGACCCCCTCACCTGTGTGGTGCGCGGCTGCGGCTTGGCCCTCGAGCGCATGGAGCGCCTGGGCTCGATCTTCACCAGCGAGTGACCGTTGTCTTTCAGGGGCAATGACGCACCAGCCGCACTAAGACACCAATGCCGCTCGGAACGATAGGCCAGGAAACCCCGCCCTTTTTTCGGCAAGGCCTGTCGGCGCCCATCAAGCTGCTCTTGTGCGTCTTGCTGGCTGTGTTGATCATGCTCAGCGATGCCCGCTGGGGCATCACCCAGCCCGTACGCACCGTTTTCTCGGTTTTGCTCTACCCGCTGCAATTGCTGGCTCTGGCCCCGATAGAGCTCACCCGCAAAAGCGTTGATTACTTTGCCAGTCAAAATCAGGTTCAGCGCGAGGCCACCGCAGCCCGTGAAAAAGCCCTGGTGCAATCGGCCAAGTCCATGCAGGTCGATCAATTGCTGCTTGAAAACCAGCGCCTGCGCGCCTTGCTCGACATGCGCGAAAGACGCGGCCTGAGCGCACGCGGGGCCCAGGTCATCTACACCGCCGCCGACCCTTACAGTCGCAAACTCATCCTCGACCAGGGTCAGCTGCATGGCCTGAGCGCAGGCGCCCCGGTCATGGACGAAAACGGCATCGTCGGCCAAATCACCCGCGCCTACCCCACCGTCAGTGAACTGACCCTCATCACCGACCGCGATCACGCCATCCCCATCCTCAACACCCGCAACGGCTTGCGCGGTGTCGCCTTCGGTGACAGCGAAGGCTCAGACCTCATCGAGCTGCGCTATCTGGCCACCAATGCCGATGTGCAAGAAGGCGACTTGCTCACCACCAGCGGCATCGACGGTGTCTTCCCGCCCGGTTTGCCTGTGGCCCGGGTGGTCAAGGTGGAGCGCCGCTCAGAGTCCATCTTTGCCCGCATCTTGTGCCAACCCATCGCCCTCATCCAGGGCGTGCGCCACGTCATGGTCATCTCGGCCACCGGCCCTGCGCTGCCCGAACGACCCAGTGCCGACGCCGTCAGCCCGAAGAGGGGGCGCCAATGATCATGCCGCGTGGTGAAGCCTTGTTATTGCCTGTCCGGCCCTGGTTCATCCTGCTCAGTCTGATGCTGGGGCTGCTGGCCAATATGCTGCAAAACATGGGCCTGTGGGGCAATGCCGCCTGGGTGCCCGACATCCTGGCGTTGGTGCTGGTGTTCTGGTGTGTGCAGCAACCCCGCAGGGTCGGCATCGGTGTGTGCTTCTTCATGGGCCTGCTCAGCGATGTCCACGAATCGGCCTTGTTGGGACAGCACGCCCTCTCATTCAGCGTCATGGGCTTTCTGGCCCTCCAAATGCACCGCCGCATGCAGTGGTTCACCGGGCCCTCACAAGCCTTGCAAGTCTTGCCATTGTTCATTCTCGGGGCGGTCATCGACATGGCGGTCCGCTATTTGGCGGGGCGCGACCTGCCGGGCTGGGGGGCCGTGTTCTCCCCCCTCATCGAATCCGTCCTGTGGGTGCCCGTCTCCTACCTGCTGTTGTGGCCGCAACGCGGCGCCCACGACCCTGACGACAACCGCCCCATCTGAGCACCGACACCCATGGCAAGCGGCAAACCCTGGTCAGACGATCTGCAGCGTTTTCGTGGCCGCGCCTTTGTCGCCATGGCCTTGGCCTCATTCTGCTTTCTTTTGCTCATAGGCCGCCTCTTCTATCTGCAAATCCTGCGCTACGACGACTATCAGGCCCAGGCCGAGAGCAACCGCACGGCCATTGTGCCCATCGTCCCCAACCGGGGCGTCATCACCGACCGCAACGGCGTTGTGCTGGCCACCAACTACTCGGCCTACACGGTCGAGATCACCCCATCCCGGTTGCAGGCCCCGCTCGATGAGGTCATCGACCAATTGGCCCAAGTCATCGACATCCAGCCGCGCGACCGGCGACGCTTCAAAAAGCTGCGCGAAGAATCCCGCAGCTTCGAATCCGTCCCCATCCGCACCCGTGTCTCCCCCGAAGAATTGTCCCGCTTTGCCGCCCAGCGCTATCGATTCCCCGGTGTCGACATCAAGGCCCGCCTGTTCCGCCAATACCCCTATGGTGAATTGGGCAGCCATGTCATCGGCTACATCGGCCGCATCAACGCCCAAGAAAAAAGCCAGCTGGCCGAACAAGACGTCGATGGCAACTACCACGGCACCGACTACATCGGCAAACTCGGCGTCGAGCAGAGCTATGAAAACGAGCTGCACGGCATCACCGGTTTCCACGAGATGGAGACTTCCGCCGGAGGGCGTGCCGTGCGCCGCTTGCGATCCAAGCCGGCCACGCCCGGCAAAACCGTCGTGCTGTCCATCGACATCGTGCTGCAACAACTGGTCGAACAGCTGTTTGGCAACCGGCGCGGCGCCATGGTGGCCATCGACCCGCGCACCGGCGAAATTCTGGCCTTCGTCAGCAAGCCCACCTTCGACCCCAATCTCTTTGTCGATGGCATCGACGTAGAAAACTGGAAGGCCCTCAACGAATCGCCCGACAAACCCCTGCTCAACCGGGCCCTGCGGGGCACCTATCCGCCGGGTTCCACCTACAAACCCTTCATGAGCCTGATCGCCCTCGAGACCGGCAAACGCACACCGCAACAGGTGTTTGCCGACCCGGGTTATTTCATGTTCGGCAGCCACCGCTTCCGTGACGACAAAGAAGGCGGCCATGGCATGGTCGACATGCGCAAGTCCATCGTCGAGTCTTGCGACACCTACTACTACCTGCTCGCGCGCGACATGGGGGTAGACCTCATGCACGACCACCTCAAACCCCTGGGCTTTGGCCAGTACACCGGCATCGACATCCAGGGCGAATCGCGTGGCATCCTGCCCTCGACCGAATGGAAGCGCAAGGCCTACAAAAAGCCTGAGCAACAACGCTGGTACTCCGGCGAAACCATCTCCCTGGGCATCGGCCAGGGCTACAACAACTTCACCATGCTGCAATTGGCGCAGGCCACAGCCACCGTGGTGAACGACGGCGTCCAAATGCGGCCGCATTTGGTCAAGGAAGTCGTCGACCCCATCACCGCCGAGCGTCGCGCCATTGCCAAAGAGCCGGTGGCCCATCTCAAATACAAGCCAGAGCACCTTGAAGTCATCCGCCAGGCCCTGGTCGATGTCAACCTCTATGGCACATCGGCCTCCAGCTTTGTCGGTGCCCCCTACACCAGTGGCGGCAAAACCGGCACGGCGCAGGTCTTCACTGTCAAGCAAAACGAAAAATACAACGCCGCCCGCATCGACGAGCGCCTGCGCGACCATGCCCTCTTCATGGCGTACGCGCCGGCTGAGCAGCCCCGGGTGGCTCTCGCCATGGTGGTGGAAAACGCCGGTTTCGGCGCACAAAACGCGGCCCCCATCGCCCGCCGGGTGTTCGATTACGTGGTCATGGGCCGTTACCCCTCGCCGGAAGACCTGGCTGCCGTCCAGCGTGGTCAGGCCACACGCCCATTGGGCCTGCCCAGACCCGCCCCTACCACCCCGATGACCGTCACAAGCCCCGAGCTGAGCGCGCCCTGAGCCTTAGCGCCAAAAGGCATCGTGGCCGGTCTTGAGCACAAGCGCACTCACCACTACCAAAAACATCACCCGCACAAAGCCCGTGCCATGGCGCAGGGCCATGCGCGTGCCCACCCAACTGCCCGCCACATTGGCCACGGCCAGCGCCAGCGTCAGGTGCCACCAGACGTGGCCTTGCCAGGCGAACAAAGCCAGCGCCGAGGCATTGCTGGTCGCATTCAGTAACTTCGCGCAGGCCGAGGCATTCAAAAAGTCATACCCCAGCACCCGCACCATCAGAAAGACAAAAAAACTGCCCGTGCCAGGGCCAAAAAACCCGTCATAGGCCCCGATCACCATGCCGATCAGGCACAGGGCCAGGGTTTCCTGCCGCCCTTGCCAGCGCGGGGCGTGGGTATGGCCCAGGTCTTTGCGCGCCAGCGTATAGGCCAGCACCAATAGCATGATCAGCGGCAGCAATTTGCGCAAAAAATCGGGCGACATCAGCGTCAGGGCATAGGCACCCAGCCAAGACCCCACCCAGGTCACAGCCACCGCCAAAATCAGTTTGCGCCAAGGCAGGGCGATGCGACGGCTGTACTGCCAGGTGGCAAACGACGTGCCCCACACCGAAGCGCTTTTATTGGTGCCCAGCAGCGTCGCCGGGTTCGCCGCCACATAGGTGGCAAACAGCGCCGGGACCAGTATCAGGCCACCGCCACCCACGATGGCATCCACAAAACCGGCCAAGCCCGAGGCCAGCGTCACCAATAGCAATTCCATGGGGCGCGATTGTCGCACCGACCAGCGGGGCCAAAAAAAAGCACCGACTAGCGGTGCTGGGTAAAAGCATCTTTGCAGATGCCATCATCATGAAAGGAATCGTTCGTCTCCTCGAACCCTCGCAGAACTGATTGGGCCCATGCGAGTGAGTTCAATGTAATGCCCCTGATCCCTTAAAAGTCTTAGGGCTTTCCCCATTCGAACCGCTAGGGAAATCCCCAGCATCCGACGCAACGGCTTCCCTAGGCTTCAATCCTTCAACATCCACTCGGCGGCTTTTTCCGCCAGCATCAGCGTGGGCGAATTGGTATTGCCGCTGGTGATCGTGGGCATCACACTGGCATCCACCACCCGCAGCCCCCGCACCCGCCCGCCACGCCCGTCCAGCACCCGCAACTGCGCATCGACCACCGCCTGCGGGTCATCGGCCCGCCCCATGCGCGCGGTGCCGACCGGATGAAAAATCGTCGTCGCGATGTCACCGGCCAGACGCGCCAAATCTTCATCGCTCTGATACTGCGGGCCCGGCTTCCACTCCACCGGTTTGAACGGGGCCAAAGCCGGCTGCGCCACAATCCGTCGCGCCACCCGCAATGAGTCGGCCGCCACCTGACGATCCTCGGGGGTGCTCAGATAACGCGGGGCAATCGCCGGGGCCTGCGTGAAGTCGTTCGCCCTGATGTGTACATGGCCACGGCTGCTGGGCTGCAAATTGCACACGCTGGCGGTAAAGGCCGGGAAATCGTGCAAAGGCTCGCCAAAGGCATCCAGACTCAAGGGCTGCACATGGAACTGGATGTTGGGCCACTCATGTGCCGCGCTGCTGCGGGTAAAGGCACCCAGTTGCGAAGGGGCCATGCTCATCGGCCCGGTGCGTTTGAGCGCATATTCCAAGCCGATCATGGCCTTGCCCCACCAGTGGTTGGCCAAAGTGTTCAAGGTTTTAACCCCCTGCACTTGGTACACCGCCCTGATCTGCAAATGATCTTGCAGGTTCTCCCCCACGCCCGGCAGGTCCAGCACCGGGGCGATGCCCAAGGCCTGCAAGCGCTGCGCCTGGCCTACCCCGGACAACTCCAGAATTTGCGGCGAGCCGATGCTGCCGGCACACAGCGTCACCTCGCGCTCGGCATGCACCAGCACCTCTTGCTGGCCATCCCACACCCGCACCCCGCTGCAGCGCAGCGGGCCATCGGCCTCTTGCGCCCATTGCAGGCCCATCACCTGGGCCGACGTCCACATCTCGAAATTGGGTCGGCCATAGCAGGTCGGGCGCAAAAACGCCTTGGCCGTGTTCCAGCGCCAGCCCTCGCGCTGATTCACTTCAAAATAAGCCACGCCCTCGTTTTGGCCCCGGTTGAAATCCTCGCAGGCAGGCACACCCGCCTGCTGCGCCGCCTGGGCAAACGCATCCAGCACATCCCAGCGCAGCCGCTGCTTCTCCACGCGCCACTCGCCGCCAGCGCCATGCCATTCATTGGCCCCTTTGTAGTGGTCTTCATGCCGCACAAAATAGGGCAGGCACGAATCCCAACGCCAGCCATCATCGCCCGTGATCTCGGCCCAACGGTCATAGTCGCGCGACTGACCGCGCATATAAATCATGCCGTTGATGCTTGAACACCCCCCCAGCACCTTGCCACGCGGGTAACGCAGTCGGCGGCCATTGAGCCCCTCGCTGGGCTCGGTCTGGTACATCCAGTCGGTGCGCGGGTTACCGATGCAATACAAATACCCCACCGGAATATGCACCCAGTGGTAGTCGTCTTTGCCGCCGGCCTCAATCAACAGCACCCGCCGACGCGGGTCGGCGCTCAGCCGATTGGCCAGCAGGCAACCGGCGGTGCCCCCGCCCACAATCACATGATCGAACTTAAGCTCAGCACTCATGGGCTGACTTTAGCACCACCGCCCCATTCATTTCGAGGTGGGCATCGCGAACTCCGCGCCCTTGCCGATGCTCTCGGGCCAACGCTGCATGATGCTCTTTTGCTTGGTGTAAAAACGCACCCCCTCTTCGCCATAGGCGTGCATATCGCCAAACAGCGAACGCTTCCAGCCCCCAAAACCATGCCAGGCCATCGGCACCGGGATCGGCACATTGATGCCCACCATCCCGACTTGAATGCGGCGGCCAAACTCACGCGCCACATTGCCGTCCCGGGTGAAACAAGACACCCCATTGCCGAATTCGTGGTCATTGATCAACTGCACCGCACGGGCAAAGTCGGGCACCCGCACGCACGACAACACCGGGCCAAAAATTTCTTCCTTATAAATCTTCATCTCGGGCTGCACATGGTCAAACAGCGTGCCACCCAGCCAAAAGCCCTGCTCGCAACCGGCACCGGCTTGCTTGCCGTCAAAGCCCCGGCCATCGACCAGCAGTTGGGCCCCCTCTTTGACCCCGGCGTCGATATAGCCGCTGATCCGCTGGCGCGCCGCGTCTGTCACGATCGGCCCCATTTCAGCGGCCAGATTCATGCCATCGAGCACCTTGAGCTGGCGTGTGCGCTCGATCAGCTTGGGCATGATCTTGTCACCCACATCGCCCACCAGCAGGGCCACCGAAATCGCCATGCAACGCTCACCCGCCGAGCCGTAAGCGCTGCCGATCAGGGCATCCACAGCCTGATCCAGGTCGGCATCGGGCATCACCACCATATGGTTCTTGGCCCCGCCCAGCGCCTGCACCCGCTTGCCATGGCGCGCGCCAGTCTCATAGATGTAATTGGCGATCGGGGTCGAGCCGACAAAGCTGACCGCCTTCACATCGGGGTGATCCAGCAGCGCATCCACCGCCTCCTTGTCGCCTTGCACCACATTGAACACACCGTCGGGCAAACCGGCTTTTTTCAGCAACTCGGCCATGAACAGCGACGGCGACGGGTCCAGCGGGCTGGGCTTGAGCACAAAGGTGTTGCCGCAGGCCAGCGCCACCGGGAACATCCACATCGGCACCATCACCGGGAAATTGAACGGCGTGATTCCGGCCACCACCCCCAGGGGTTGGCGCAGCACCCAGTTGTCAATCCCGGTCGACACCTGATCCGTGAAACCGGTTTTCAGCAACTGCGGGATGCCGGTGGCGAACTCCACAATCTCAATGCCCCGCGTCACCTCACCCTGCGCGTCGGTGAACACCTTGCCATGCTCGGCGGTGATCATGCGGGCCAAATCATCGCGGTGCTGATTCAGCAACTCCAGAAACTTGAACATGATCCGTGCCCGGCGCAGAGGCGGTAAATCGCCCCACGCCGGAAAAGCCGCCTGCGCCGCCGCCACAGCAGCGTTGACATCGGCCACGCTGCCCAAACGCACCTGTGCACTCACCGCACCGGTGGCAGGGTTGGTCACGGGCTGCTGGCGCGTGCCTTGGCCGGCGCTGACAGCGCCCTGGATGTAATGCGAAATCGTCTGGCTCATGGGGTCTCCTAAAGGGTCAGGAAATTGAGGAAATTGGGGTCTGACCCCAATTAATGGTTGCTTCTATGCCACAGCGCAGAAATGGGGGTCTGACCCCAATTTCTGCAAAGCCGATAGTGATCAATCGCTCATTTTGGTCAAAAACCCCTGTCAGCGCCCGGTTCCATCAAAAAAGTCTGGCGCCACACTGGGGCTTGGGCGGGTGTCCAATTTGGGTTTAACGCCCTCCGGTGACGTCAATCACCGAACCGGTGGTGTACGACGATTGCTCGCTCATCAGCCACACGATGGCGCGCGCCACCTCTTCGGCGGTGCCAGGGCGTTGCATGGGCACCAAGTGGGCCAACTCGTGGGCGCGGTTGGGCAGGCCGCCGCTGGCATGGATTTCGGTATCGATCAGGCCCGGGCGCACCGCGTTGACCCGTATGCCCTCGGCAGCCACCTCTTTGGCCAGGCCCAGCGTCATCACATCAATCGCCCCTTTGGCGGCGGCGTAATCCACATACTGGGCGGGCGAGCCCAAGCGGGCCGCGGCAGAACTCAGGTTCACAATCACGCCCCCCTGACCACCCTGCTTGGTGCTCATGCGCCGAATCGCCTCACGGGCACAGACAAAACTGCCTGTGATATTGACCCTGAACATGCGCTCCAGGCGCGCCACGCTCATCTGATCCACGCGCTGGGACACGTCCACCACCCCGGCGTTATTGACCAGGGCACTCAGTCGGCCCAGCTTGGCATCGACTTGCTCAAACATCTTGATCACTTGGGCCTCATCCCCGACATCGGCCTGCACTGCCATGGCATTGCCGCCACCCGCACGGATCTGGCGCACCACCTCATCGGCCGCCAGCGAGTTTTGGGCGTAATTCACCGCCACCGCCCAGCCGTCCTTGGCCGCCAACAGGGCACTTGCAGCCCCAATCCCCCGACTGCCACCAGTCACCAAAGCCACACGCGTCATATTCATCTCCTGTAAAAATGGCATCGATGGCGCTTGGGAAGTCTTGCACAAACCCAAGCGTCACTGCTTCCAATGCGCAATGCAGCACCATAACACGGAGACATCCAACCATGAATCGCACAGTTGACTACTACTTTGCCCCCCAAAGCCCCTGGACCTACCTGGGCCACGCCCGCTTGGCCGAAATCTTGCAGCAGCAAGGCTGCACCGTGCGGGTCATGCCGGTCGATCTCGGCGGCAAAGTGTTCCCGATTTCGGGCGGCCTGCCCTTGGGGCAGCGCGCCCCACAGCGCCAGGCCTACCGGCTGGTCGAACTCAAGCGCTTCAGCCAGTACCTCAACGCCCCCCTCAACCTCAAGCCCAAATACTTCCCCGTGGCGGGCGACGACTCATCCCGCCTGATCATCGCCGTCGATCAACACCACGGCGTCGAGGCGGCCATGCGCATCACCGGCGCCGTATTGGCGGCATGCTGGGCCCAAGAGCGCAACATCGCCGACCCCAAGGTCCTGGCCGAGTTACTGGCCGAACAGGGCCTGGACCCGGCCTGTCTGGACAAAGCCAACAGCCAGTCCGTGCAAGAGGCTTACGAGGGCTATACCGCGCAGGCCATCGCCGCCGGGGTGTTTGGTGCGCCCAGCTATGTCGTCGACGGCGAAATCTTTTGGGGCCAAGACCGGCTCGACTTCCTTGAGCGTCGCTTGCGCGCAGGCGTCGCTTCTGCGCTTATGCAAAAATAGGGCGACCCAACTCTTCTCGCCCAGGAGCCGCACCATGACCCCCAGAACCGGACGTTGTCTGTGCGGTGCCGTCACCTTCAAGCTCACCGCAGACCCCATCGTTTCGCGCATCTGCTGGTGCCGCGACTGTCAGCACATCTCTGCCAATGGCACGGTCAATGCCGTCTTCAGTGCCGACGCCTTCGAGGTGCAGGGGCCCCTGACCGAGTACGCCAAAAAAGCCGACAGCGGCAACACCAACGCCCGGCTGTTCTGCCCCACCTGCGGCAGCCATGTCTATGGTTACACCTCTTTGCGGCCCAATTTACGGGTGATTCGCGTCGGGGCACTCGACGACCCTTCATCCATCGCCCCGCAGCAAAACATCTGGACCGCCAGCGCCCCCGATTGGGCTTGCCTGAATCAGTCTATCCAACAAGTGGCGGGGCAATCGGCCCCCCCGCCACCCGATGTACCCCGACCCTGAGCCGCTGATGTTCTAACCCTAGGAAAATCCATGTCAGATCGCGCTGTTCACCTTCACCGTGTTTTGCGCTGTACCCCGGAAAAACTCTATCGGGCCTTTTTGCAGGCCGACGCCATGGCCAAGTGGCTGCCCCCCTACGGCTTTACCTGCACGGTACAGCATTTCGAGCCCAAAGTCGGCGGCACCTTTCGAATGACCTTTCACAACTTCGGCACCGGCCACGCGCACTCATTTGGCGGCGAGTATTTAGAGCTCACGCCGCACCGGCGCATCCGCTACACCGACCGCTTTGACGACCCCAACATGCCCGGAGAGATGCACGTCAGCGTCGAACTGACGGAAGTGATCGGAGGCACTGAACTGCGCGTCACCCAAGCGGGCATCCCCGAGATGATCCCGCTGGAAATGTGCCACCTGGGGTGGCAAGAGTCTTTGGCCCAACTCGCGCTATTGGTCGAACCGAATATTCCCTGACTGCAAAGCGTCATGGGCCCCTTCGCCATGAACCCCGATGTCGCCCAACATTTCGCCGCTGAGTGGCTTGAGGCCTGGAACGACCACGACCTTGACCGCATTCTGGCGCACTACACCGACGACTTCGTCATGACTTCGCCGCTGGTGATCCAGCTGGGCCTCAGCCCCAACGGCAGCTTGCAAGGCAAGGCCGCGGTCGGCGCCTATTGGCGCAAAGCACTGCAACTCGTCCCCGACTTGCGTTTTGAACTGATTCGGGTGCTACGTGGCGTGAACACAATCACGCTGATTTACAAAGGCGCGCGTGAGCGCACCGTGGCCGAAGTGTTTCATTTCAACGACCAGGGTCAGGTCGATTGGGCCATGGCCCACGAAGCCACCCCTTCAGCCTGACGTCCATTGGCGATCTTCATCATGCCCATGGTCTATAATATCTATTCATTTTCTTATTCATTTTTCTATTCAAAATCATGGCCGCGTCCTCAGACGCCATCCGCCGAGCCCTGTCCATGGGCTTGGTCAAGTCACGCCAACTCGTTGAAAAGACAGGGTTTAGTCAAGCCACAGTGTCACGCGCCTTGACCGAGCTGGGTCAAGACGTGGTGCGCTTGGGGGCAGGGCGTTCTATGCAATATGCCCTGCGTGATCGATCCCGAGGCTTCCCTGAGGTACCCATTTATCGGGTGAGCGAGCGCGGGCAACTGAGTGAGTTGGGGCGCTTGATCCCGGTGCGCCCCCTGGGTTTTGTGATGGTGCGGCCCGATCGGCCTGCCTGGCACAGCGAGGGTTTGCCGTGGTGGATGCTGGACATGCGGCCACAAGGCTTCTTGGGCCGGGCATATGCCATCCGCCATGCGCCAGCCTTGGGCTTGCCCGTCGATGTCGAGCAGTGGAGCGATGCGCACGTCATGCACGCCTTGTTGCATCAGGGCCATGAGGCAGTGGGTAATTTGCTTGTGGGAGAGCGGGCCCGTGAATTGTTTTTACAAATGTCCGACCCAGTGCCTGTAGATCGGCAGGCCTCGTACCCTGCACTGGCGCGTGCCGCCGCTGCGGGTGAATCACCCGGTTCCAGAGCAGGTGGTGAGCAACCCAAATTCGGGGCCTACACCGACCGTGGCCATGTGCTGGTGAAATACAGCGCACCAGACGACAACGCGGTCAGCGAGCGCTGG
>JBEBAJ010000037.1:0-13720 GCA_041158965.1 Pseudomonadota bacterium
TGCATTTGGTCGATTTGGCGCCGTTTGACGAATCGGTGGACCCGGTGGCACAGGCCAAGGCGATCGTTCTGGAATTGAAGAAATTCGACCCCGAGTTGCATGCCAAACCCCGTTGGCTGGTGCTCAATAAATTGGACATGGTTCCCGAGGCCGAGCGGGCCCAGCGGGTCAAAGACTTTGTCAAACGCCTGCGCTACAAAGGCCCGGTGTTTGAAATCTCGGCACTCACCCGGGAAGGCTGCGAGACCTTGGTGCAATCGGTGTATCAGCATGTGCACGCCGTGCACCAAGCAGAGTCCAACCCGGCCCCGGTGGACCCCAGGTTTACTGCCGATAAGGGATGAGGGGCCAGGTGATGAATTCAGCGACTGTTTCTCTCACCGCTCAGGCCAGACGCATTGTCGTCAAAGTGGGCTCTAGCCTGGTCACCAATGAGGGCCGTGGGCTCGATGAGCGCGCCATTGGCGAGTGGTGTCGACAAATGGCTGAGTTGGTGCGACAAGGCAAAGAAGTGATCATGGTCAGCAGTGGCGCCATCGCAGAGGGCATGAAGCGCTTGGGCTGGGCTCAGCGTCCGCAAGAGGTCCATGAGTTACAAGCAGCCGCGGCTGTGGGCCAGATGGGACTGGCCCACATGTATGAGACCCAATTGCGTCGTCATGGCCTGGGCAGTGCCCAGGTCTTGTTGACCCATGCCGACTTGGCCGACCGGGAACGCTATTTGAATGCCCGTTCAACACTGATGACCCTGCTGGCGCATGGCGTGTTGCCGGTCATCAATGAAAACGATACCGTGGTCAATGACGAGATCAAATTTGGCGACAACGACACCCTGGGCGCATTGGTGGCCAATCTCGTCGAAGCCGATTTGCTGGTGATTTTGACCGATCAACGCGGGCTATACAGCGCCGACCCCCGCAAAGACCCCCAAGCCCGCTTCATCGATCAGGCCAGGGCCGGTGACCCTGAGTTGGAGGCGATGGCAGGTGGCGCGGGATCCAGCATAGGCAAAGGCGGCATGATCACCAAGATTCTTGCGGCGAAACGCGCCAGCGGCTCCGGGGCCAGCACCGTCATCGCCTGGGGGCGAGAGCCCGATGCCCTGTTGCGGCTGGCTGCGGGAGAAGCTTTGGGCACATTGCTGGTGGCACAAACCGCCAAACAACAGGCACGCAAACAATGGATGGCCGATCACCTTCAATTGCGGGGTGCGGTCACCATCGACCAAGGGGCTGTGGCCAAGTTGGCCCAAGAGGGCAAAAGCCTGTTGCCCATCGGGATGGTCTTGGTCGAGGGCGAGTTCTCACGCGGCGAGGTCATCGCCATTCGCGATGAACATGGACACGAAATTGCCCGGGGCTTGGCCAACTATGCCGCCGCCGAGGCCCGTTTGTTGTGCAAAAAGCCATCGAATGAATTCCAGGCCCTGCTCGGCTATACCGGCGAGCCCGAAATGGTGCATCGCGACAACCTGATACTCATGACCCGCTAAAGATCGAGGTCGATCAACCTTGCCCGGGGTCCGGGTCAAAGCTCGCGCCAGGGGGTAATTCCATCAGATTGGGGCGAGCCCGAGCCGGATTGCGCCGGGTTTCCTCGACGGGGTGTCCGGGTAAATCGCGGGCATGGCTGCGCAAATAGCGGTTGCGAGTCTCAGACCGGGGCAAGTAACGCGCCAGCTCGGTCAGCGCCATTTCATACACATTGCGTTTGAATTCAACCACCACTTCCAGGGGCACCCAATAGTCGTTCCAGCGCCAAGCGTCGAATTCAGGGTGGTTGGTGGCGCGCAGATTCAGGACATGGTCATGCACCACCAGTTGCAGAAGGAACCAGATTTGTTTTTGGCCTTTATAAAAGCCTCTGGCGTCGCGCCGAATATAGCGATCAGGCACCTCATACCGCAACCAGTCTCGGGTTCGGGCCACGACGCGCACATGCTCGGGTTGCAGCCCAACCTCTTCATGGAGTTCACGAAACATGGCCTGTTCCGGGGTTTCGCCCCGGTCAATGCCACCCTGCGGAAACTGCCAGCTGTGGGTGCGTATGCGCTTGCCCCAGAAAACCTGATTTTTCTGGTTGAGCAGGATGATGCCGACATTGGGTCGGAAGCCGTCCCGGTCAAGCATAATCTAACCTCAAATTTTTGAACTGAGTCCATTATGCACAGAGCAAGATGCTCGGCAATAGGGCTTCACCAATATTTCAGGTCAAACCATGAAAGCCAGTCAATTTCTCGTCTCCACCCTCAAGGAAGCGCCTGCCGATGCCGAGGTGGTCAGCCACCAACTGATGATCAGGGCCGGCATGATCAAGCGCTTGGGGGCGGGTATCTATAACTTCATGCCCATGGGTTTGCGGGTGATCCGCAAGGTCGAGGCCATTGTTCGGGAAGAAATGAACCGGGCTGGAGCGATCGAGCTGAGCATGCCGGTGGTGCAGCCCGCCGAGCTTTGGCAGGAAACCGGACGATTTGACAAAATGGGGCCCGAGTTGCTGCGCATCAAAGACCGGCATCAGCGCGATTTTGTCGTTCAACCCACCAGCGAAGAGGTGGTGACCGACATCGCACGCCAAGAGTTGCGCAGCTATAAGCAGTTGCCGAAAAACTTTTATCAGATTCAGACCAAGTTTCGGGATGAACGCCGCCCCCGCTTTGGACTCATGCGCGGGCGCGAGTTCATCATGAAGGACGCTTACAGCTTTGACCGCGATGCCGACGGGGCCCAAAAAAGCTACCGCATCATGGCCGATGCCTACCGTCGTATTTTTGACCGCTTTGGTTTGCGCTACCGCGCCGTGGCGGCGGACAGCGGGGCCATAGGCGGCGATTTGTCAGAAGAGTTTCAAGTGATTGCCGCCACGGGTGAAGATGCCATCGTTTATTGCCCGCAAAGCGATTACGCGGCCAATTTGGAGAAGGCCGAAGCCTTGGCCCCCCAGGATTTGCGTGCGACACCGTCACAGACCATGACCGTCATCCCGACACCGGGCAAAAGCACCTGCGAAGAAGTGGCCGCCCTATTGGGTCTGCCCCTGAACCGCACGGTCAAATCTCTGGTATTGGCCACCGACCGCCAAACCGAAACGGGGGACACCCAAACCACCATCTGGTTGTTGCTGGTGCGTGGCGATCACGACATGAACGAGGTCAAAGTGGGCAAGTTGCCCGGCATGGAAGGCGGGTTTCGCTTTGCCACTGTGACCGAAATCGAAGATCACTTTGGGTGCAAACCTGGCTTCTTGGGCCCTGTCGGCCTGAAAAAGCCCGTCAAGGTGGTGGCTGACCGGGATGTCAATTCAATGGCTGACTTTGTTTGTGGGGCCAATCAGGCAGACCACCACATCACCGGGGTCAATTGGCTTCGTGACCTCCCCGAGCCCGATAGGGTGGCCGATATCCGCAATGTGGTGGCAGGTGACCTCTCACCCGACGGCAAAGGGGTGTTGGCCATAGAGCGCGGCATAGAGGTCGGGCATGTGTTTTATTTGGGCATCAAATATTCCAAGGCCATGAATGCCACTTTTTTGGATGAAAACGGCAAACCCCAGCCCATGGAGATGGGTTGTTACGGCATCGGCATCACCCGCCTTCCGGCTGCGGCGATTGAGCAAAACCACGACGCCCGAGGCATCATCTGGCCCGATGCGATCGCGCCTTTCACCGTCGTGATTTGCCCCATCGGCATGGACCGCAGCGAAGCCGTGAAAGCCCAGGCTGAAAGCCTGTATGCCGAATTGGTGCAGGGGGGGGTCGATGTCATTCTGGATGACCGGGGCGAGCGCCCGGGCGTGATGTTCGCCGATTGGGAACTGATTGGCGTGCCGCACCGGGTCACCATCGGGGACAAAGGGCTGAAAGAGGGCGTGGTTGAATACCAGCATCGCAAAGAGGAACAGGCCACGCGGGTGGCAGTGGGCGAAATTTTTGCCCTGCTTCGCAGCCGTTTGCAGTCGCTTGGTTGATGAAAAAGGCGGCATAAGCCGCCTGGCGGGCCACATCGGCCCTGGGCCTTTAAGATTGCTGTGGTCCCAGTACCTGTTGCAGCTCGCCCGATTCGTAC
The DNA here is from genome assembly GCA_041158965.1 of Pseudomonadota bacterium. Lineage (GTDB taxonomy): Bacteria > Pseudomonadota > Gammaproteobacteria > Burkholderiales > Burkholderiaceae_C > Limnohabitans. The sequence goes on from JBEBAJ010000037.1 coordinate 4,065, forward strand.
ATCTCCATCATGATGTCCGATCCGCCGACAAACTCGCCCTTGACATAAAGCTGGGGAATGGTCGGCCAATTGCTGTATTCCTTGATGCCTTGACGGATCTCGGCGTCGTCGAGCACGTTCACGGTCTTGAGTGCCTTGGGGTCCACGCCACATGCTTTCAGGATCTGAATGGCACGCCCGGAAAAACCGCACATGGGAAAACTGGCGCTGCCTTTCATGAACAACAGGACAGGGTTGTTTTTCACCAGATCGTCGATGCGCTGTTGAACTTCACTCATTTCTTGCTCCTTGAAGACAGACGGATTATTTCATGGGTGGGCAAAGTTTGCAGGAAGCCATTGCCCTGCGCTGCAGCGCTCAATCCCTGCTAAATCGCGCTCGGACACCACCTCGCTGAACCCGGCGCGCCCCAACAGGCCACGGACGGCCTCTGCCTGGCGATGGCCGTGCTCAAGCAGCAGCCAGGCTTGGGGCTTGAGGTGCAAGCTGGCGCCTTGCACGATGGCGCGGATCGCACTCAAGCCATCGCTGCCGCTGACCAGGGCATGCAAGGGTTCGTGGCGCAACGCGGTGAGGTGCGGATCATTGGTGGCGATATAGGGCGGGTTGCTCACAATCATGTCAAATTGACGCCCGACCAGTGGGGCCAACCAGTCGCCCAAGACCCATTGCACCGACAGCCCCAGGCGAGCGGCATTGTGCTGTGCCAGGGCCAGCGCATCGTCGCTGACATCTGTGGCGGTGATGCGCCACTTTGGACGGGCGTGGGCCAGGGCCAATGCAATGGCACCGCTGCCTGTGCCCAGATCCAGTACTTCTGCCGGGGCCTCGGCGGGCAGCAGGCGCAAGGCCCAATCGACCAGGGTTTCGGTGTCATCGCGCGGGTCGAGCACCCGGGCGTCGATGTCGAGTTGCAAGGCGTGAAAGTTTTTTTGCCCCAATATATAGGCCATGGGCTCGCCAGCCAATCTGCGCGCCGCCCATGCGCGCAGTTGTTCATGCTCGGTCGCAGTCAATACCTGCTGATCATGGGTCAGCAGCCAGGCGCGGTCCTCGCTGGGGCGCTGGCAGGCCTGCAAGACCAACATTTGGGCCTCCAGTCGGGGCAGACCGCTGGCTTGCAGTCGATTCAGCGCCTCAGCCACTGTGTCCATCGGCGTCATGGGCCAAATTCCAGCGCTTCCAACTGCTCGGATTCGCGTGCGCTTTGCAAGGCATCGAGCACATCACTCAACTGCCCTTCCATCACTGCCCCCAATTTGTAAAGGGTGAGATTGATGCGATGGTCGGTCAGGCGCCCCTGGGGAAAGTTATAGGTTCTGATGCGGTCGCTGCGGTCTCCGCTGCCGATCAGACCCTTGCGGGTGGCCGCTTCGCGTGCTGAACGCTCTTGGCGCTCGCGCTCGGCGATGCGGGCGGCCAGAACTTGCAAGGCCCGAGCTTTGTTGCGATGCTGGCTGCGGTCGTCTTGGCACTCGGCCACGATCCCGGTCGGAAGATGGGTGACACGAACGGCTGAATCGGTCTTGTTGATGTGTTGTCCACCCGCACCGCTGGCGCGAAATGTGTCGATGCGCAAGTCAGAAGGGTTGATCGACACCGCCTGTGCTTCGTCGGGTTCGGGCATGACCGCCACGGTGCAGGCACTGGTATGAATGCGGCCTTGTGACTCGGTGGCGGGCACTCGCTGCACCCGATGCCCGCCCGATTCAAACTTCAGTCGCCCATAGACCTGCGTGCCGCTGATGCGCACCACCACTTCCTTGTAGCCGCCCAGCTCGCTGGGTGATTCACTCAGTATCTCGACCCTCCAACCCTGTTCGTCGGCGTAGCGGCTGTACATGCGCAGCAAATCGCCAGCAAACAAGGCCGACTCATCGCCACCTGTGCCGGCCCTGATCTCCAAAAAAGCGGCCCGTTCGTCATCCGGGTCTTTGGGCAAAAGCATGCGCTGCAATTCGGCCGCCAAGCGTGTGCAGCGGGCTTGGGCCATCGCCTGTTCTTCTTGCGCCAGCGCCCGCATATCGTCTGCCATGACAGGATCGGCCAACATTTCTAAGCTTTGCTGGAGGTCGGTTTCGGCCTGGCGGAACTCTGACCATCGCGACACGACGGCAGCCACCTCGGTGTGTTCACGCGACAATCGGGTAAAGCCTTGGGGGTCGCGCATCACATCTTCCCGAGATAGCAGAAAGTCGAGCTCTTCAAGGCGCTGGGCGTAGCGCCCCAACTGGTCGCGCAGAAATGGTTTCAATTCGGTCCCGGGCCGGTTAACGGTGGTCGCGCAGGAAAAAATGCTCGATGGCGGCGCGCGCCCTCTCGCGGGCGGAGTGGTCCCCGGCGTGCAACTCGGCCAGGGCCCCGTGCAGCATCTTGTGTGACAGCCCCTGCGCCAATGCCTCTAGCGCCTGTTCGGGGCTTTCGCCCCTGGCGAGCAATTTGCGGGCCTTGGCCAATTCAGCCTGTCGCCAACGCTCGGCTTGCTCGTTCAAATCGCGGATGACGGGCACCACGCTGCGCTGATCCAGCCAATGCAGAAAGCTTTGTACACCGGCATCAATGATGGCCTCTGCCTGGGCCACTGCCGCTAGGCGATTGGCCTGACCGGTTTGCACCACGCCTGAGAGGTCGTCCACCGAATACAGATAAACGTCATCCAGACCTTTGACCTCTGGCTCAATGTCTCGCGGGACGGCCAGGTCCACCATGAACATGGGCCGGTGGCGTCGCCGCTGCAAGGCTCGTTCGACCGCCCCGAGCCCGATCAGGGGCAGGCTGCTGGCGGTGCAGCTGACTACCACATCGAACTCATGCAGTCGATCCGGCAATTCGGCCAGTCGCATGACCTCCCCCCCAAACTGGCTGGCCAGTTTTTCACCTCGGTCCAAGGTGCGGTTGGCAATGACCATCTGCTTTGGACTTCGGGCGGCGAAATGGGTGGCGCACAGCTCTATCATTTCCCCCGCCCCGACAAAAAGCACCCGGGTTCGGGCCAGGTCCTCAAACACTTGGCTGGCGAGGCGCACACAGGCCGCCGCCATGCTGATGGAGTGGGCGCCAATTTCGGTGGACGTTCGCACCTCTTTGGCGACTGCAAAGGAGCGTTGAAACAGTTGATGCAAAGTGGTGCCCAAGGCACCCGCCTGTTGCGCTGCCCGCACGGCGTCTTTCATCTGACCCAGGATCTGGGGCTCGCCCAATACCATCGAGTCCAAGCCACTGGCGACCCGGAAGGCATGTCGGGCCACATGACCCTGACTGAGGGTATAAGTGTGCGCCATGAGATCGTCGGTGCTCACGCCGCCAGATTGAGCAAGCCAATTCAAGGTTTGTTCAGGGGCCATCTGGTCGGCAGCGCAGTAGACCTCGGTGCGGTTACAGGTCGACAAAATAGTGGCTTCTGCGGTGCTCGGCACACTGCGGCGCAACTCGCCTAGGGTGGCGTCCATCTGATCGAGGGCGAAAGCAAACTTGCCGCGAATATCCAGCGGTGCCGTGTTGTGATTCAAGCCCAATGCCCAGACAGCCATCCGAAGATTATAAAATCCCCTGAGTGGACTTCCCTTTTTACTTTTGGCACGCTGGGGCGTGGATTGGCCCTTCGGTGGCTTTGACGCTCTTGGCTTTGCTTTGGACCGCCCGGCGGCGCAGTCATGCGCCCCGCTGGGGTTGGTGGGGAAGCGGCCTGGCCCTCTTGGGGGCCGGGGTTGGCACCCAGTGGGTCGTGGTCTTTGCCCTGAACTGGCCGGACGGCAGCATGGCCGGATACGCCCTTTTGGTGCTTGTACTTGCCACGGCACAGACTTTTTGTGTCAGAAAACACTCTCTAGCCACCCATCAAGACCCCATATGAACGCACCCACGGCTTTGAAACAATGGATGGCCACAGCCCAGGAGGGGCCTCGCCTGCGCGAAATCCCCTACAACTACACGTCCTTTTCGGATCGTGAAATTGTCCTCAGGCTGCTGGGCCCCACCGCATGGGCCTTGCTTGAGAATTTGCGTTCCGAGCGCCGCACCGGTCGTTCGGCCCGCATGTTGTATGAGGTGCTGGGCGACATTTGGGTGGTCGATCGCAACCCTTACTTGCAAGACGATTTGCTGGACAACCCCAAACGCCGACAGCAACTGGTAGAGGCGTTGCGACACCGCTTGGCCGAGATTGAACGGCGTCGGATGCCTCAGGAAGACCGTGAGCGAGATCAATGGGTGGGTGATTTGCTTGATGCCGCCCGTCAGGCGGTACAGCGTTTTGACCAGCAATTCAGCACAGTGGCCGCTTTGCGGAAAAAGGCCTTGCGCATATTGCGCAGACACACGGCGGTCGACAACATCAAGTTTGATGCCTTGTCCAGGGTTTCGCACGTGACCGATGCCACCGATTGGCGCATTGAATACCCTTTTTTGGTTTTGTGCCCGGACACCGAAGCGGAAATGCCTGCTTTGGTTCAAGATTGCATCGAATTGGGCTTGACCATCATTCCGCGTGGGGGTGGCACCGGATACACCGGTGGGGCGATTCCTTTGGCTTGGAACAGCGTGGTCATCAACACCGAAAAGTTGGAAGCCTTGAGCGAGGTGCAGATGTGGCGCCTGCCTGGTCTGGACATGGAAGTGCCCACCCTGCATACCGAGGCCGGGGTCGTCACCCAGCGAGTGGCGGATGCCGCCGATGCCGCTGGACTCGTGTTTGCCGTGGACCCGACTTCTGCCGAAGCGTCTTGCATCGGTGGCAACATTGCCATGAATGCAGGTGGCAAGAAGGCTGTGTTGTGGGGTACGGCGCTGGACAACCTGGTCAGTTGGCGCATGGTCACCCCGGACGCCCAATGGCTGGAAGTGGTTCGGATCGGGCACAACCTCGGCAAGATCCATGATGCAGAGCAGGTGGTGTTTGAGTTGCGCTACTTCAAGGCCGATGGTGTGACCCCGATTCGCACCGAGACCCTGAATATACCGGGCCAACATTTCCGCAAAGAAGGCTTGGGCAAAGATGTCACTGACAAATTCCTCAGCGGCCTGCCTGGCGTACAAAAGGAAGGTTGTGATGGCCTGATCACCAGCGCCCGCTGGGTCTTGCACCGCATGCCCGCGCACACCCGCACGGTCTGTCTGGAGTTCTTTGGCCATGCTCGCGATGCAGTGCCCAGCATCGTGGAGATCAAAGAATTCATGTTTGCCGAGCAAAAACGCACAGGCACTGTGCTGGCCGGGCTGGAACATTTGGATGACCGCTACCTGCGTGCAGTGGGCTACAGCACCAAATCCAAGCGCGGTGGCTTGCCCAAGATGGTCTTGGTGGGTGACATTGCGGGGGATGACCCCGATGCGGTGGCCCGCGCCACCTCCGAGGTGGTTCGTTTGGCCAACTCGCGCAGCGGCGAAGGTTTTATTGCCATCAACCCTGAAGCGCGTAAAAAATTCTGGCTGGATCGCAAACGAACCGCCGCCATTAGCCGCCACACCAACGCCTTCAAGATCAATGAAGACGTGGTCATCCCATTGCCCCGCATGGCGGAATACACCGACGGCATTGAGCGTCTGAATATTGAGTTATCACTTCGCAATAAACTGAAATTGTGCGATGAGCTGGAGCAGTTTTTTGTGCGCGGGCACCTCCCTTTGGGCAAGGCCGACGACCTCGATGACCTGGCCAGCCCTGAGCAGCTGGAGGAGCGGGTTTCCCAAGCGCGTGCACTCATCGGTCAAGTGCGGGCCATTTGGCAGGGCTGGCTGGATGATTGCGACGGTTTGTTCCCGCAACTGCAGTCGCATGAACTGCGAGCCAGCTGGAAAACGCAAATCCGGGCCGAGTTGCAAAATATTTTCACCGGTCAGGTGTTCCAGCCTATTTTGGACGAGTGCACCGCCATCCACCAAAAGGTGCTGAAGGGCCGTGTTTGGGTGGCCCTGCACGCCCATGCGGGCGATGGTAATGTGCACACCAATATCCCGGTCAACAGCGACGACTATGTCATGTTGCAAACCGCACATGAGGCGGTGGGCCGCATCATGCAATTGGCCCGCTCACTTGACGGGGTGATATCCGGTGAGCATGGCATAGGCATTACCAAGCTGGATTACCTCACCGACGCAGAGTTGGCCCCCTTTGCCCAATACAAGCGCCGTGTGGACCCTAACGGCTATTTCAACCGCGGAAAATTGCTCCGGGAAGCGACCGCCAGCGGCGCCCGTGCCGCCGATTTGTCCGACGCCTACACGCCCAGTTTTGGTTTGATGGGCCATGAATCGCTGATCATGCAGCAGTCTGACATAGGTGCCATTGCCGACAGCGTGAAGAATTGTTTGCGCTGTGGCAAATGCAAACCCGTGTGTGCGACCCATGTGCCCCGTGCCAATCTGTTGTATAGCCCTCGCAACAAAATTCTGGCGACTTCCTTGCTGGTCGAGGCGTTTCTTTATGAAGAACAGACACGGCGTGGCGTGTCGATCAAGCATTGGCAGGAGTTCGAGGATGTGGCCGACCATTGCACCGTTTGCCACAAATGTCTATCGCCTTGCCCGGTGAACATCGATTTTGGTGAGGTGTCGATGAATATGCGCAATCTGTTGCGCAAAATGGGCCAAAAAAGTTTCCGCCCCGGGAATGCGGCGGCGATGTTCATGCTCAATGCCACGCGCCCTGAGACCATCAAGCTGGCGCGCAGTCTGATGGTCGGGGTGGGCATGAAATTGCAGCGGGTGGCCCACGACGCATTTGCAGTGCTGGCCCGGCGCCAGACCAGCGCCCCCCCGGCCAGCGTGGGCAAGGCACCGATCAAGGCGCAGGTCATCCATTTTGTGAACAAGAAAATGCCAGGCGACTTGCCCAAGAAAACCGCCCGCGCTTTGCTTGACATAGAAGACAAACACTACGTCCCGATCATCCGCAATCCAGCCACCACCACGGTCGATGCCGAAGCGGTGTTTTATTTCCCGGGCTGCGGCTCTGAACGCTTGTTCAGCCAGGTGGGCTTGGCCACGCAGGCGATGTTGTGGCACGCCGGCGTGCAAACTGTGTTGCCACCCGGCTATCTGTGTTGTGGCTACCCCCAGCGCGGTTCGGGGCAGTTTGATCGGGCTGAAAAAATCATCACCGATAACCGGGTGTTGTTCCACCGCGTGGCCAATACACTGAATTATCTCGACATCAAAACCGTGGTGGTAAGTTGCGGGACTTGCTATGACCAATTGCAGGGATATCGCTTCGAGGAAATTTTTCCTGGCAGCCGGATCATCGATATTCATGAGTTTTTGCTGGAAAAAGGCATCACCCTGAGCCAGGCCCAGGCCGCAGGCTATCTCTATCACGACCCATGTCACAGCCCCATGAAATTGCAAGACCCGATGAAAACGGTCAAATCATTGATGGGTGTTCCCGTGGTCAAGAGTGAGCGTTGTTGCGGTGAATCAGGCACTTTGGGAGTGACCAGACCCGATATTTCTACCCAGGTGAGGTTCCGCAAGGAGCAGGAGATCCTGAAGGGCGAAGCCGCCTTGCGCCACAGCACCGGGCAAACCCAAGGCGATTTGAAGGTGTTGACCAGCTGTCCAAGTTGTTTGCAAGGTTTGTCGCGCTATGGCAATGATCTGGCCAACGGTTTGTTGGAAGCCGACTACATCGTGGTCGAAATGGCCCGACACATTCTGGGGGATCAATGGATGCCCGATTATGTGAAGGCAGCCAATCAAGGCGGCATTGAACGTGTATTGGTTTGAACCATGAGTCAAGAAACCCCCCCTCCCCAGGATTTGACGGTCCATCAGGCGTCTAAAGTGCTGGAAATTCTGTTCGCCAACGGCGAGAGTCATCGCATACCCTTTGAATTGATGCGGGTCTACAGCCCCTCGGCCGAGGTGCAAGGCCACGGGCCAGGCCAAGAGGTTTTGCAGACAGGCAAGCGGGAAGTCGGTTTGATCGATGTGGAGCCGGTCGGCAATTACGGCATCAAGCCGACTTTCAGTGACGGTCATGACAGCGGGATTTTTTCCTGGACCTATCTTTATTTCCTGGCCAGTCAGCAAAACCAGCTGTGGCAGGATTACGAACGCCGTTTGCAAGAGGCGGGCGTTGATCGGGATGCCCCGATGCCGGCCACTCAGGCGGGCGGCGCCTGCGGACATCATCATTGAGGGCCAGGCCCTGAAATACCAGCCATGAGCCAGACCCACTTCGGTTTCAAATCTGTCGACGAACACGACAAGGCCCGCCATGTGCGTGGCGTGTTTGATTCGGTCGCCTCACGCTATGACCTCATGAACGACCTGATGTCCATGGGCTTGCATCGGGCCTGGAAGTTTTACACCACGATGGTGGCTGATTTGCGGCCAGGCCATCGGGTGCTGGACATTGCGGGTGGCACTGGCGACTTGGCCAGTGCATTTGCCAGCAAAGTGGGGCCCACCGGGCTGGTCGTGCACACCGACATCAACGAGGCCATGTTGCGGGTTGGTCGTGACCGATTGCTCAACCGCGGGCAAGTGTTGCCCACGGTGGTGTGTGATGCCGAAAAGCTGCCTTTCCCGGATGCCCATTTTGATCGAGTCTGCGTGGCCTTTGGTTTGCGCAATATGACCCACAAGGATTTGGCCCTGCGCGAGATGGCCAGAGTGTTGCGTCCAGGCGGCAAATTATTGGTATTAGAGTTTTCCAAGGTCGCCAAGCCGCTTGAAAAACTCTACGATGTGTATTCCTTCAAGGTATTGCCCTTGTTAGGGCGCTGGGTGGCCCGGGACGAAGAGAGTTACCGATACCTGGCAGAGTCGATCCGCATGCATCCAGATCAACAGGCTTTAAAAGACCTTATCCAAAACAATGGCTTTTCGCATGTGGACATTCATAACATGAGCGCCGGTGTGGTGGCGCTTCATGTTGGAATCAAGGTCTGAACACAGTTGACAGGAGTCGTGATGAAAGCCCGTCTGGTAACCTTTTCTTTGGCATTGGTGATGTCTTTGTCCGCCTTGCAAGCCGAGGCCTCCAAGCGCATGGGCGGCGGTCAGTCGGTAGGCCGACAGTCTTCCAATGTGACGCAACGTGAGGCCGCCCGTCCGGCCACCCCGGCTCAGAACACAGCCACACCGGCCACGCAGCCGGCATCGGCAGCGCCCTCGGCGCCGGCCCCTGCCCCGGCGGCGGCTCAACCCCAGCGCAAGCCCTGGGGGGCCATGCTGGGTGGTCTGGCGGCGGGCTTGGGTTTGGCATGGTTGGCCCACAGCCTGGGCTTTGGTGAGGCCTTTGGTCAGGTCTTGCTGTTTGGACTGTTGGCCCTCTTGATCATGGTTGTGGTGGGCTATTTCTTGCGTCGCCGCTCGTCCGGATCAGGTTCTTCCCCCTACGCGCTGCAGGGCGCTGGTGCGGGCCCTGCCAGCATCCCCCAGTACAACCCCAAGAATGTGGGCAATGACGCCTCTGCCCGTCCCTGGGAAGGCCCGGCTCATTTTGAGCCTGCAGCCCCCTCCAGAGCGGGTGCCCGGATCGGTTCCAGCCTGATAGGCGGCGAACAAAACTGGTCTATTCCTGCCGATTTTGATGTCACCGGTTTTGTGGCTGCCGCCAAGGCCAATTTCGTGACTTTGCAAGACGCATGGGACCGTTCCGACATGGGCGCATTGCGTTCGATGATGACCGATGAGATGCTGGGGGAAATTCGCCA
>JBEBAJ010000038.1:0-13841 GCA_041158965.1 Pseudomonadota bacterium
CACGCGCAATCCCCCGGCTATTCGCCCTTGTGCTGCTGCTTTGGGCCCCCGTCGCGATGGCCCAATCCGACGCCAACCTGCGTTTACTCGTTGGCTTTGCACCTGGCGGTGGCTCAGACAGTGTGGCCCGCCTGCTGGCCCCCAAGCTCAGCGCCCTGCTCAAACAAAACATCGTCATCGATAACCGCGCCGGTGCGGGCGGTCACATCGCCACCGAAGCCTTGTCCAAAGCCACCGGTGACGAAAACCTCTTCATGCTCGGCACCATCGGCTCGCTGGCCGTCAACCCCCACCTGATCGCGATGGGCTTCAACCCCAGCACTGACCTGGAAATGATCAGCATGGCTGTTTCTTTCAGCAACGTGCTGGTCGTCCCCGAGTCCTCACCCATCACCAGCTTTGCCGAATACCTTCGGGCATCGCGCGAACCTCAAACCCGGATGGCCTTTGGCTCTTCAGGCATCGGCAGTGCGGGCCATCTGGCCGGGGAATGGCTCAAACACATGGCCAGCCTCAACTACCAGCATGTGCCCTACCGCGGGGGTGCGCCAGCCATGGCCGACTTGCTGGCGGGTGTCTTGCCCTCCATCTTCTCAGCCCCCTCCGACGCCATCCACCACATCAAAGCCCAAAAACTGCGGCCCCTGGCCACCACCGGGGCCACCCGCAGCGAAGCGTTTCCCGAAGTACCCACCGTCGCCGAGTCCGGCTTCCCGGAATATGAGGCCCTCAACTGGTATGCCTTCGCTGCCCCGCCCAAAACCCGCCCAGAACAGATCCGGCGACTTAATGCAGCCATCACCGAAGCCCTCCGTGACCCGGCCATCGTCGCCCAACTCGACAAAATGGGCATGAAAGCCACCCCAACCAGCCCCGAGCAAACCACGCAATACATCCGGCGAGAAAGCGACAAATGGGGTCGGGTCATCCGGCAAGCGCGCATACGCTGAACCGGCCCGGCGTCTGACCAATCGCAATAATGAATGACACATAAGTGAACATATTAATATATTAAATGGGTATTTTTTGATACATTAATATCCTTCCAATGTATCACTGGCCGACACATCGGCCCCATGCCCATGCGTTTTTTTAGCCAACTGACCCGTTGGGGCGATAGGGCCGACCGTTGTGAATTCGCCCGGGTCGGCATGTGCCTCTACCTCTACATCTGGGTGATGTTCAGGGCTTCGCCTTTGTGGCTCGCCACCGACGAACCCATCGGCCTAGACGCCCATCTCCACTGGGGCCCCTTGCTGGGTTTAGGCCTGCTGATATCGGGGTGGGCCTGGGTGGCCATGGTGCGCCGCCTGCACGACCTAGGCCGCAACGGCTGGACCCTCTTGTGGGCGCTCACGGGCATCGCCGCGCTACCCCTATGGCACACCCTGTCCTTCAAAGCCGGCATGCCAGACGCCAATGCATACGGCCCCCCACCTACCCCACGACGGCTGAGCAAAATCTGGCTGCTGGCCCATGGGCTGTGCGGCCTGCTGCTGGTGGCCTCGGTGGCCACACACCTCTCCATGCGGGCTTACCAGTCCCTCCACTGGCACCACACCACCTCCAGATTAAAACCCGATGCGCCCGCCATGGAAGTCATGGTCTTTCACTCCAGACTACGCCTCTATGTGGCCCAAATCGTTTGCCAAGACCACGCACTGCAACTCGATGTACTGGGGTACCAACGGCCCATGCGCCCCTTTGCCGCATGGCCAGCCCTGGAAGAAGACCTCCGCCCACTCAAGGCGCACATCAAATCAGGCGTTGAACGCCTGCCCACCCAATGGGAATCAATCCACCGTCCCTTGGCACATGCCCAGTCTTTTGATTTTCTGGCCAGCCTCAAACCAGAAAAGCTCTACGGCAACCAAATTGTCCTCAGCTGGCCCGAAGAAGGCACAGAAGCACCAATCCACCTCTACCTGACCCAAGCTGACCTCATCGAATTCATGCAAAGCTGTCGATGAGCCAGACCGGCTCAGGGCTTGCTCTTGCGGGGCCGCTTCCATGCCCCCAAGCTGACTTGCTTCGCACGGGCCACTGTCAAAGCCTCGGGCGGCGTGTCCTTGGTGATGGTCGACCCGCCCCCAATGGTGCCACCGGCCCCCAATCGAACCGGCGCGACCAACACGCAATTGCTGCCCACATGCACCCGGTCTTCGATGACCGTGGTGTGCTTATGGGCCCCATCGTAATTGGCGGTGATGCTGCCTGCGCCATAGTTCACCCCGCTGCCCATTTCGGTGTCACCGACATAAGCCAGATGATTCGCCTTAGAGCCCGCCCCCAGACGCGAATTCTTCACCTCGACAAAATTACCGATATGAACCTCCGGCCCCAGCACGCTGCCTGGCCGCAATCGGGCATAAGGCCCTATGCGCGCACCCGCACCCACCCGCACCCCCAAGGCGTCGCCCTCTATGTGCGTGAACGGCAAAATCTGCGCACCCGCCTCTATTTGGCAATCAGACAACACGCAGTTCGCCCCCACACTCACCCCATCCCCCAGCGCCACCCGCCCCTCAAACACACAATTCACATCAATCTGCACATCCTGACCGCAAACCAATTCGCCTCGCACATCAAACCGGGCCGGGTCCAGCAAACGCACCCCTTGCGCCATGAGCTGCTCCGCCTGCCTCCTCTGATACACACGCTCCAACTCAGCCAACTGGGCCGGGCTATTCACGCCGGCCACCTCGCTGAGGTCCGTGCAGTCTTGCCCCACCACTGGCACACCATCGGCCACGGCATGCGCCACCACATCGGTCAAGTAATATTCCAACTGGGCATTGCGCGCATCCAAGCGCGCCAGCCAGCCCCGCATCAGCCGGGCCGGGGCCGCCATGATGCCGCTATACACCTCTTGGATGGCCCTTTGCTCGGCATTGGCGTCCTTCTCCTCCACAATGGCACGCACCTGCCCTTGTCCATCGCGCAGCACACGCCCGTAACCCTTGGGGTCAGGTGCAACCACAGTGAGCAAAGCCAGCCGTTGCCCGCCACAAGACTGCACCAGGCGGGCCAGGGTATCGGCGCGAATCAGGGGCACATCACCCGACAACACAACCACAACACCGTCATCGGGCAAATGCGGCATCGCCTGCATCACCGCATGGCCGGTGCCCAATTGGGGCTCTTGTCGGGCAAAACGCAGCCCCTGGCCCGGGTTGGCCTGCTGCAACACAGCCTCTACCTGCTCGGCCCCATGCCCGGTGATGAACACCCGGTGCCTGGCGCCCAACGCCTGTGCGACCAAGGCCACATGCTGCACCATGGCCCTACCCGCCAAAGGATGAAGCACTTTGGGCATACTGCTTTTCATGCGGGTGCCTTTGCCCGCCGCCATCACCACCACATCGATTGCCGTCATGGTCCACCTGTTGACTGATGTTCGCATTATCCGACAGCACCGCCCCATTTGGCGACGCTGGCTGGCGGCGTGTGCCTTCGCACTGGGCCTGCTCGGCTTAGGCGGTTGCAGCCTGGTCGAAACCACCTACAACCAAAGCCCGTTTTTGCTGCAATGGTGGCTCGATCGCCAACTCGACCTCGACAGCCCGCAAGAACGCCAACTCAGGGCAGATTTGCGCACGCTCCTGGCCTGGCATCGCCAAAACCAGCTGCCTCAAGTCGTGCAATCGGTGCAGGGGCTCATCGGCATCGCCCACAGCGACCTCAGCCCCGCACAAACCTGTGCCTTTCAAAACGAAGTCTGGCAAAGCCTGCCGGTGCTGGCACAACAAACTGGCATGGCCCTGGCCCGCACCGCGCTCTCCCTGCGGCCCGAGCAAATCGCCCACATGCGCCAATATTTTGATGAAGACAACGTCAAGTGGCGCGAAGAATGGCTGGACGGCCCTGAAGAGGAACGCCTGCAACGCCGACTCAAACGCGCGCTAGAGCGCATCGAAGACTACTACGGCAACCTGGACGCCAGCCAAAAAAACCTGCTGCGCGAAATCCTTCGCGCCTCACCCTACCAGCCCGCCATCGCCTGGCAAGAACGCCAGCGCCGCCAGCGCGACATGCTCGATACGCTAGAGCGCATCCGGGTGGCACAACCAGAACTCAAAGCAGCGCAAACCGAACTGGGCGAACTGCTGGTGCGCACGTACAACCCGCCCATCCAGGCGCACCGCGAGCATGTACAGGCCAACGCCCAAGCCCTGTGCACCTCGGCCTCTCGCATGCACCACACCATGCGGCCCGAGCAGCGCCAGCGGGCCATGCAAAAACTGGGGCAACAACAGCAGTCGCTCGCGCGCCTGCTGCCCGCGAAAGATTAAACCCCGCAACCTGCGAAACAGGCCCGTGAAAACTGGCCCGTGAATCAGGCCTGTAAGGCCTGCCACATCTCTTTGTCGCGCTCAGCGGTCCAAATGCGCGGGCGTGGGATGCCCGAGGCCTCATCAAACGCCCGGCTCACATCAAAGGGCAGGCAGTGCTCATAAATGAACACATGGCCAAAGATCGGGTCCATTTTTTGCCGGGTGTGCGCCATTGCCCCCTTCAGGTCGAGCTTCTTGGCCACCGCCTCCTGGGCACACTCATACAGCATTTGCACCCAACGCCGGGTGTAATCGAGCGCTTGGTTCACCTGCGCCTGCCCCTTCATCGCCACACCGCGTCCCGGCACAATCGCCTCGGCCTTCAAAGCCCGCAAAGCCTCCAGGGTGGCAGGCCACTCTTGCAAATGGGCGTCGCCGGTGTACACCCCGGCCTCATACTCCACCAAGTCACCACTAAAGAGCACCTTCTCAGACTCCACCCAGGCAATGGTGTCGCCCTGCGTATGGCCCGGCCCCGGGTGCCAAATCTCCACCCACACACCGCCCAAATCAAGCCGCACACTGCCTTGCCGACCGGCTTGGCCATCGCCCACCACCAGCGTGGGCCAGGTCAGGCCAGGCACTTCCTCGGCACCCCTGAAGAGGCGCGGGAAGCGATCCATCTCACTTTGCATGTCTTGAGCACCACGCTCATGAATCAGGTCCAGCGTCCCCTTGCTGGCGATGATTTCCGTCGCCCCCTCCGCCTTAAAGGCACTGGCCCCCAACACCCGCACCGCATGGTAGTGGGTCAACAACACATACTTGATGGGCTTGTCACTGATGGTGCGGATCTTGGCAATCAAATCGCGGGCCATGGCCGGTGTCGCCGTGGCATCGCTCACCAAAATGGCCTTCTCGCCAATGATCACCCCCGAATTCGGGTCACCCTCGGCTGTATAGGCCCAGCAATGCGCACTGAGTTGCTCGAAAGTGATTTTCTTTTCAGCGGTATCGGCCTGGCTGGCAAAAGCTTTGGACATCATGTCTCCGTCAGAAGGATAAATTTCAACCCATTCTACTCAGGGGATGTCATTGTTGTCAGGGGCGCCCGATGCCCTGGGGCCGACCCTGCCCAAACGCGACTTCAAAGACTGCGGCTGCCCGGTGATGATCGCCGCATACATCGTGGTGTTAGAGAGCACTTTTTTCACATAATCGCGCGTCTCCGAGAAAGGCACATTCTCGGCCCATATCGCCGCCTCCAACTCCGGGCCCATGCGCCATTTGCGCGGGCGACCCGGGCCCGCGTTATACGCAGCGGCAGCCAACGGCATCGACCCCTCAAAATCATCCAGCACGATCTTCAAATAACCCGTGCCTATGGCGATATTGGTATCCCGCTGTGTGATGTGCTCCGCCCGAAAACCCTCCAGCCCGATCTTTTTCGCGGTCCACTTGGCCGTGGCAGGCATCACCTGCATCAAACCCGAAGCCCCCACATGCGAACGCGCATCCATGATGAAACGGCTCTCCTGCCGAATCAAGCCATACACATACGCCGGGTCCAGCGCAATCTCCCGGCTGCGCTGCACCACCGCCTCCCGAAAAGGCATCGGGAAAGAAAGCCCCACATCCCATGCCTCACGCACCCGGTCACTGGTATTGATGCAGCGGTCCCAAACCTGCTGCTCACAAGCCACCGTCGCAGCGGCCAGCAACTCACGGTCACTCATGCGCCCCAACAGCCCCTGCGCATTCACCAAATGGGCCCCATAGTTCCACTCACGCACCCCTTCCGGTCGCAACCCCATCGAAATGGCATACAGCGCCCGCTTCAGGCTCGGGTTCTGGCGGGCTTGCGCCAACTCCTCTTCGGTGGGCGGCTCAGGCCGCGCCGGGGCCACCACCTTGCGCCCCAACTCCTCCAGCGCCAACTGCTCATAAAAGCCGCGCACCCCGGCCAACGCCGCCAAAGACTGCTGGGCAGCCTCGTGGGGCGGGCTGCCAGCGGGGTGCAAAGCCAATTCCGCCCGAGCCAACCAATACACCCAGGCCGCATCCTGGCGCGCCTGTGGCGACATGGCGCGAACAGCGGCCTGCACATGCCCCCAATCAGGCTGTCGTCCTGCGCGCAATGCGGCCCGCGCCATCCAGCCCAGCATATCTTCACTCAAGTCCCTCAGCTGCGCCACCTTCTTGAAATGCGCCATCGCTGTGTCATCGAGCCGCATCGCCGCTTGCTTGCCCATCAACCCCCAAAGCCAATGCCTTTGTTCCGCACTCAACGCCGGCAGCCAAATCGTGCGCAACAACTTCTCGGCCAAATCCGGGTCGCTCGCAGACAAGCGGATCAATGCCAACACCGCCAAATCTGACGACGCCTTGCGCGGGTTGGCCGCATACTGCCCCAGCCAACGCGAAGGCCGGGCCCACCAATCATTCAACTGCGCAGACGATTTCGGCTGCACGATCTCCAACGCCTGCCGCACCGCCTTGGGCCGGCCCGCCTCAGCCGCCAAACGGGCCTTGCGCCAAATCTGCGCGGCACTCAATTGGCGTGCCTCATACAACCTGTCCACCGCCAGCGCACACCCATCATCGCCATCGCGCTGGGCCAGCCAGAGCGAATAAGTCTCCTCCCCCAATTCCGACCTGGCCTTGGGCCCCTGGCGCAACCACTCCACCAGGTTCAAATAACACTGCACCTCGCGGTCATCCCGCATCCGGTAATGGGTATGCTCTTGCGCCAGCGTCGTCCAGTCACGTCGGCTGCCCAGCAACAACAGCCAGTCATTGCGCAAGCGGTCTTCCTGATAAGTGTTGGGGTAACGGGCCAAAAACTGGCGCACCTCAGACTCCGAAGCCTGATCCAGCCTGGCGCGCAACTCCCAATACGCCGCCCAAGGCTCCAACACATGGCCGCGCGCCTGCGGCAAAGACTGGGTCAACTTCTTGGCATCTCCTCGCTTGAAGGCACTGGCCATCTCCAAAATCACCGCATCATTGGGGCCCGCAGCCACGGCCTGGGCCGCCACCCCGCCGCTCAGCAGCATCCACCCGGCCAAACCCATCGCATTCAGAAAACTTTTCAACACAAACTCACAATCCAAACGGCACACAAGCCCCGATTATCATGTGGGAAACGACAACCCGCCGCCCAGTGGTGGCACTGCAGGCCAACCATGTCCAAATCCATCGACCGCCAACGACTCATCCAAGAGCGCTTGTCCATGCCCGACCGGCTGCAAAAGGCCGAACAACTGCAACAAGTCATGCGCATCTGGTTATTTGGCCGCACCGACACCGTCATCGGCGCCTACTGGCCCATCAAGGGCGAGTTCGACCCCCTGCCCGCCCTGCACCGCTGGAAAGAAGACGGCGAACTGCTCGACCAGCCCCTGCGCCGACGCATCGGCCTGCCGGTGGTCAACCGCCAACACAAAACCCTCACCTTCCACGTCTGGTACCCCGGCTGTCCCATGGAAGAAGACGCATACAACATCCCCAAACCCAAAGACACCGACCTTGTGGTCCCCACCCTGCTCTTCGTGCCCTGCTTGGGCTACGGCCCGGGCGGCTACCGACTGGGCTACGGCGGCGGGTTTTACGACCGCACCCTGGCCGCCTTACAACCCCGCCCCTTCACCGTCGGCCTCGGCTACGGGCTGGGTTTTGTCCCCGATTTTGAGCCCGAAGCCCACGACGTCCCCCTCGACGCCATCCTCAACGAATACGGCACCGTCTGGCCGGTATAAACCATGGCCCGCCCCAAATCAGCCAGCCACGACCTGCGCCGCGAAGCCATCCTCGACCTCGCCGCCCACTGCTTTGCCCAACGCTCCTACCATGCGGCCAGCATGAACGACATCGCCGTGGCTGGGGGCACCTCCAAAGCGCGCCTCTACCACTACTACGAAAGCAAAGAAGCCATCCTCTTTGACCTGCTCGACCGCTACACCCAACGCCTGCTGGCCATCATCGGCGAAACCGAAGCAGCCGCCCAACGCATGGGGCTTGATGAACGCGCGGCCCTGCACGAACTCATCCGCCGTTTTCTGGCCGAATACCAAACCTCCGCCACCCGCCACGCCGCCTTGCTGCACGACGTCCCCTTTCTCGGGCCCGAACAGCGCCAAATCATCGTCGCCAGACAACGCGACGTGGTCTCCGCATTCAGCCGCTTTTTACACCGCGCATACCCCCAACGCCTGCATCCGGGCAACTCCACCGCACTCACCATGCTGGTGCTGGGCATGATCAACTGGACATTCACCTGGCTGCGCCCCGAAGGCCCCATCAGCTACGCAGACTACGCCGAAGAAGTCGTGCGCACCTTAGAGCGCGGCCTGAATTAGGCAAGCTCTGCAAAATCCCGCTGCGGGCCTTACAACGCCTGCCCTAACCCACCTCCTGCAAACGCCACATCTGCGCATAGCGCCCATCGCGCTGCAACAAAGCATCGTGGCGGCCACGCTCTACCACCACCCCCT
This sequence comes from Pseudomonadota bacterium, assembly GCA_041158965.1. GTDB lineage: Bacteria > Pseudomonadota > Gammaproteobacteria > Burkholderiales > Burkholderiaceae_C > Limnohabitans. Next base: position 8,768 of record JBEBAJ010000038.1, read on the forward strand.
CATCCAGCACCAAAATCTCATCGGCACGCACCACGGTAGACAACCTGTGCGCAATCACCAGAGTGGTGCGGTCACGCGCCACCCACTCCAGCTCCGCCTGTATCGCGCGCTCATTGGCCGTATCCAGCGCCGACGTCGCCTCATCCAGAATCAAAATCGGGGGGTCCTTGAGCAAAGTGCGGGCAATCGCCACCCGCTGCTTCTCACCGCCCGACAACTTCAGCCCTCGCTCACCCACCGGCGTTTGCAAACCCCGCGGCGTTTGCCCCACAAACGCATCCAGCCGCGCCGAACGCACCACCTGCTCCACCTCCGTCACCGAGGCACCAGGCCGCCCATAAGCCACGTTATAAGCCAAGGTGTCATTGAACAACACCGTATCTTGCGGCACGATCCCTATGGCACGCCGCACACTGTCTTGTTGTACCCGCCGAATGTCCTGCCCGGCGATCAACACCGACCCACCTTGCACATCATAAAAGCGGTACAACAGGCGCGCCAGCGTCGACTTACCCGCCCCTGAAGGCCCCACCACCGCCAAAGTCCGCCCGGCTGGAATATGGAAACTCAAGCCCTTCAAAATAGGCCGTCGCGGGTCATAGCCAAACACCACCTCTTTGAACTCCACCGAGGGCGGCCCTTGCAAATTCAGCATCGGCGCCCCGGGTGCATCCGCCACTTCACGCTCCTTCTCCAGCAAATTGAACATCCGGTCCAGGTCCGTCAGACTTTGCTTGATCTCCCGATACAGCACCCCCAAAAAATTCAGCGGAATGTACAACTGAATCATGAAGGCATTGATCATCACCAAATCACCCAAGGTCATCCGCCCCTCAATCACCCCCTGCGTCGCACGCCAAAGCATCGCCACCAACGCCACACTGATGATCAACTGCTGACCCGCATTCAGCAAACTCAGCGAAGTCTGTGACTTCAGCCTGGCGCGTCGCAAACGCTGCAGACTCTCGTCATAACGGCGCGACTCAAACGCCTCATTATTGAAATACTTCACCGTCTCATAATTCAGCAAAGAATCAATCGCCCGGGTATGCGCCGCCGAATCAAACTCATTGGCCTGACGGCGAAAAATCGTTCGCCACTCCGTCACCGACACAGTGAACACGATATACAGCACCAAGGCCAGCAGCGTAATGGCCGCAAAACCCAAATCAAACTTAATCGACAAAATCACCAACACCAAAACCATCTCGATCAGCGTCGGCACCACACTGTACAAAGAATAAGAAATCAGCGACTCCAGCCCCCGCACACCGCGCTCAATATCACGCGTCATGCCACCGGTTTGCCGATCGAGGTGAAAACGCAAGCTCAAGCCATGCAAATGCTCAAAAGTTTCCAAGGCAATGCGCCGCGAAGCCCCCTGCGTCGCCTCTGCAAACACCAACTCCCGCAACTCAGTGAACATCGACACCGCAAAACGCAGCAAACCATAGCCCAGCAACAAAGCCAGTGGCACCACCAAGACCATCGCCGCCTGACCAGATGGCGGCGCCATCGCGTCCACCAACTCTTTGAGCACCAACGGCACGCCCACATTGGCCAACTTCGCGGCCACCATGAACGCCAACGCCAGCGCCACCCGCCATTTATAGGCCCACAAATAGGGCAACAGCCGGGCCAGAATCTCTGAATCCTTGCGGGTGCGGGGCGCTTGCGGCCCCGCGGCGCCGTGCGCGCCTGCGGTCATAGCGGGTCTCATGGGTGAAAATGCAGTCTGGTCCGCCCCCTGGCAGACAGGAGTCATTGTCCCATGAGCACGCCCGAAACCAACACCCTACTGCCCACCGACCAAGAACTGGTCCTCAAAGTCATCCCCATGCCCGCCGACTGCAACGCCAACGGCGACATCTTTGGCGGCTGGGTCATGGCCCAGGTCGATCTGGCGGGCGCCGTATTGCCGGCCCGTCTGGTGCGGGGCCGCATGGCCACAGTGGCCGTCAATCAATTCATCTTTAAACAACCGGTGCGCGTCGGCGACATCCTCAGCTTTTTCTCCAAAGTCACCCGCGTTGGCCGCACCTCGGTCACCGTCGCAGTAGAAGTCTTTGCCGAGCGATTTCGCAGCCAGGGCCAATACATTAAAGTGACCCAAGCCGAACTCACCTACGTCGCCATCGACGACCAGGGCCGCCCGCGCCCCATTCAAGACACGATATAGGCCCCTGACCCTACCGACAGCAAGCGCCCGTCCGGGCCAGAAAACGACATCCGGGTCGAACCCACCCGCGACCCCAGCCGCAACACCTCCGCACTCAGCTCAAACCACTCCCCGATGCCGGGGCGCAAATAATCGATGCGCAAATCGATCGTCCCCAACTTGGCAAACCGCTCCAAACGCTTCAACGGGGCCTCATCCATATGCCGTGCCCCAATGGCGGCCATACACGCCAGCCCGCCCATCGCATCCAGCCCGGCGCTGATCACCCCGCCATGAATGCGGTTGTAACTGAAATGCCCCACCAAATCGGGCCTCATATCGATGCGGGCCTTCACCCCATCGGGCCTGACCTCTGTCAGGCGCAGCCCCAGCACCTGGTTGAACACAATTTTTTCTTCAAAAATAGATTTCAGCCCGGCGACGAATTCGGGCTCAAACTCGCCCTGAAAATGTTGAGTGGTCATCCCCCTAGGATACCCCAAGGGCACCCCCGCTCAAGCCGCATTCACCTTTGAGAAATCAGGCCGACGTTTCTCAAAAAAGGCGGCAAACGCCTCCTTCGCCGCCGGCTCATGCAACATGCGGCGAAACATCTCCCCCTCTTGCGCCATGCGCATGGCCACTGCATCGGCCTGCCCCGACTTCAGCAATCGTTTCGTCTCCATCAAAGCAGCCATCGGTTTTTGCGACAACTTACGGGCCCATTGTTGCGCCACCGCATTGGCTTCGGTCGGCGGAACCACCCGGTTCACCCACCCCGCATCCAGCGCCGCCTCTGCCATAAAAGGCTCGCCCAACATCAACGCCTCTGCCGCGCGGTGATACCCCATCAACTGCGGCACCAGCAAACTCGACGCCGCCTCCGGACACAAACCCAAATTCACAAACGGCATAGAAAACGCCGCATTGTCCCCCGCCACCACCAAATCGCAGTGCAACAACAACGTCGAACCGATCCCCACCGCCGGGCCACTCACCGCAGCCAGCAAAGGCTTCGGAAAGGAAGAAATCGCCGACAGAAAACGGAACACCGAAGAGTCGGTCCCTTGCGGGGGCTGGTTCATGAAATCGGCCAAATCATTACCGGCAGAAAACACCGTCTCATGGCCCTGAATCAACGCCACCCTCACGCCGGGGTCAGTCGCCGCGCCAGACAAAGCCAGCGCCAGGTCGGCATACATCGCCGCCGTCAAGGCATTTTTCTTCTCGACCCGATTCAGGGTCAGCGTCAGCACACCATCCTCTTGATGCTGCAAAATATCGCTCATGTCAGGCTTTCTTCAGTGGGAAAAAAAGGGCTTGCTTCAAACCGCATGTGCTGCCGCCAAATGCGACTGCATCAATCGCTCAAAACCACGCCGTGCACGGTCCAGGGCCTGGTCAGAATGAAGAAAACGGGCCTCATAATGCAAGGCCAAAATCAGGCCATGAATCTCAAACGCCAATTGTATGGGGTCGACATCGCCACGCAAATGGCCCTCCTTCACCGCCTGCGCCACCGCGCGCCGCAAAGCCGACATCCAGATTTGAACCGAACCCACCAGCGCCTCACGCACCGGCCCCGGGCGGTCATCAAACTCCACCGCGCCAGAAATATAAATACACCCCGAATCAATCTCAATGCTGGTGCGCCGCACCCAGTTTTCAAACAACTGCCGCAGACGGGGCAAACCCCTGCCCGCACTCAGCGCCGGGAAAAAAACCTCCTGCTCAAACCGGTGGTGATACTCACGCACCACCGACAACTGCAACTCCTCGCGCGAGCCAAAATGCGCAAAAACCCCCGACTTGCTCATGTGCATGATTTCGGCCAATGCCCCAATGCTCAATCCCTCCAAACCCAACTGCGACGCCAGCCCCAAAGCGGCGTCCACAATCGCGGTTTTGGTTTGTTGGCCCTTGGCCGAAGCACGTCCACTTGAGGTCTGAGGCATCATGTCAACAACTTTCGTACGACCGTGCTATTTTGAATCAAAATCCGGCCTCAACCCCACCACCTGCAAAAAAACCAACACATGAATGCCACCCGCATCATCGCCATACGGCATGGCGAAACCGCCTGGAACGTAGACACCCGAATCCAGGGCCAACTCGATGTCGAGCTCAACGACACCGGCCGCTGGCAAGCCCAACAAACCGCCCTCGCCCTGCAAGACGAAGACATCGCGGCCATCTACGCCAGTGACCTCTCCCGCGCCTTCGAAACCGCCCGGGCCATCGGCGCCGTCGCCGGCCTCCAACCCGTCCCCGTCCCCGCCCTGCGGGAACGCCACTTCGGCCATTTCCAAACCCGCACCTGGGCCGAAATCGAAACCCAATGGCCCCAACAGGCCCAACAATGGCGCACCCGCGTCCCCGACTGGTCACCCCAAGGCGGCGAAAGCCTGCTCACCCTGCGCGCGCGCATCTCAGACGCCGTCCACGCATTGGCCCAACGCCACCTCGGTCAACAAATCGTCCTGGTTGCCCACGGCGGCGTCATGGATGTGCTCTACCGCCTGGCCACAGGCCAAGAGCTGCAAGCCCCGCGCCACTGGCCCCTCGGCAACGCCGCCGTCAACCGGCTCCTGTGGACCCCGCAAGGCCTGTCTTGGGGCGACGACCGCCACCTCCAAAGCGCCGGGCGCGACGAAACCAGCCACTGAACAGACCGGCCCAAAAAAACCGCCCTAAGCCCCAAACAGCCCTTGCCCGTGCTGCGCCGGTGGCGCAATGCCCAAATGCCGGTAAGCCGCCAAAGTCGCCATCCGGCCTCGCGGCGTGCGCTGCAAAAAGCCCTGCTGTATCAAATACGGCTCAATCACATCCTCTATCGTGTCGCGCTCTTCCCCGATGCTGGCGGCAATATTGTCCAAACCCACCGGCCCCCCATCAAAACGCAACACCACCGCCTCC
>JBEBAJ010000039.1:0-13530 GCA_041158965.1 Pseudomonadota bacterium
GAAAGGAACCCATGAACATCAAAAACCCAGGCCGGTGGATCTTGTCGCTGGCATTGCTGGGTGGATTGTCCGCTGCAATCTACTGGCGCGTATTTCAAACTGAAGAGACCAAAGGTCGCACTGGCCCTGGCGAGCAGGCCGTGACGGTGATTCAGGCCAAAGTGGCCGACACCCCTCTGGTGGTGGAAGTCAATGGCAGCGTGACGCCTTTGAAAGTGGTCGAGGTGCGCAGCCAGGTCTCCAATCTGGTGCGCGAGGTACTGATCAAAGAAGGCCAGATGGTTCAACAAGGCCAGGCGATGTTCTTGCTCGATGAACGCAATGACTTGGCCAATATTGAAAAACTGCGTGCCAACCTGGCCCGGGACCGGGCACTGGCGATAGACCAAGACCGGCAATTGAATCGCTCGCGTGAGTTGCGGGCCCAAAATTTCATCTCGCAAGGCGCTTTGGACACCACCACGGCCCAGCGCGATGCCCAATGGGCCTTGGTCAAGTCGGATGAAGCGGCCGTGGCGGCGGCCGAAGTAGCCCTGGGCTACAACACCATACGGGCCCCAATCTCGGGACGCACGGGTGCCATCAATGTGTTTCCCGGCAGCCTGGTTCAACCCGCGACTGCCGGCTTGGTCACCATCACTCAGGTCGACCCGATTGCGATCCAGTTCAGCCTGCCCGAAAGCCAATATGCGCGTCTGAAAGCCAGCCATGCCTCGGAACAGAAAGCCAAGGTGAAGGCCACCGTGCCCGCGACCGGTCAAACCCTGGAAGGCGATATGTATTTTGTGGACAACGCCATCGACGCGGCCAGTGGCACCATCCGCGTCAAAGCCAGGTTTGCCAACCCCAAGGGCGACCTTTGGCCCGGGCAATTTGTGCAAGTCAGCGCGGCGCTGGGTGTTCTGAAAGATGCCCTGGTGATCCCCCCTGAGGCAGTGGTGACCACGGTCAATGGTCGGTTTGTCTATGTGGTGGGAGAGGACAACACGGTCAAACCCCAGCCTGTCAAGGATGTCTATGCGTTCAAGAAGACCCTGGTGGTGACGGGCATCTCGGCTGAAGACCGCATTGTTCTGGATGGCCGCCAAAACCTGCGCCCGGGGGGCAAGGTGAGGATCATCACTCCTGCGGGCGAGAAAAAATGAATCTGCCACAGTTGTGCATCCAGCGGCCGGTCATGACCGTGCTGCTCAGTGTGTCTTGTGTGGTGGCCGGATGGCTGGCCTACCTGCAGTTGCCTATTGCGGCCTTGCCCAGTTACAACACGCCGGTCATCAGCGTCACCGCACAGTTCCCCGGCGCCAGCCCGGAAACCATGGCGGCCTCGGTGGCTTTGCCGCTGGAGAAACAATTCTCCACCATCGATGGCATCAGCGTCATCAGCTCAACCAGCATTCTGGGGGCCACCAGCATCACCCTGGAATTCAACTCGGACAAAAACATCGATCTGGTGGCCGTGGACGTACAGGCGGCACTGTTGCGCGCCCAGCGTTTGTTGCCGGTCGAGATGACCACGCCCCCTTCGTACCGAAAGGTCAACCCTGCAGACGCACCGATTTTGTTCGTGGCGCTGAATTCTCCTTCGCTCAATCTTTCCGAACTCAATGACTTTGCCGAAAGCCTGATCGCCCCCACCATCTCGACCATCAATGGCGTGGCGCTGGTGAACGTGAACGGGCAAAAGAAGTTCGCCATTCGGGTCAGAGCAAACCCACAGGCCTTGGCCTCGCACAACCTGACCATGGACGACGTGTTGACGGCCATCAATTCAGGCAACTCGAACACCCCCGTGGGCATACTGGATGGCCCCAAACAACTGCTGACCATCAATGTCAACAAACAGCTTTACAAGGCGCAAGACTTTGCCCAACTGATCGTCACCAACCGCAATGGCGTCGTCATCCGCGTGGGCGATGTGGCTGAAGTGGAAGAAAGCTACGAGTCGGTGCGGACGGCGGCCAGCTACAACGGTGACCGATCGATCATCCTTTCTGTGCAACGCCAGCCCAACGCCAACACCGTCGAGGTGATTGACCAGATACGTGCGCTGATTCCCGTGTTTCAGGCGCAATTGCCTGCCTCGGTGCAATTGCTCACCCTGAACGACCGCTCGGTCTCCATCCGCGAAGCCATCCATGACATCAAGATCTCCTTGGCCCTGACCATGGCCCTGGTGATTCTGGTGATTTTGGTGTTCATACGCCATGTGGTGGCCACCATCATCCCGACGCTCAGCCTGCCCGTGTCATTGATCGGCGCCGTGGCCCTGCTCTATCCTTTGGGCTATAGCCTGGACAATATTTCACTCATGGGCATCACCCTGGCGGTGGGCCTGGTGGTTGACGACGCCATCGTGATGCTAGAGAACATCATGCGTCACATTGAAGAGGGGATGGCTCCGCTGGAAGCCGCGCTGAAGGGATCGAAAGAAATGGCCTTCACCATTTTTTCCATTTCGGTCTCGCTGGTGGCGGTGTTCATTCCGATCTTCTTCATGCCGGGGGTGATCGGACTGCTGTTCCATGAGTTTGCCGTGGTGGTCGGGCTCTCAGTGCTGGTCTCAGCCCTGGTGTCGCTGACTTTGGTGCCCATGCTGTGCAGCCGATTCCTGACCGCTGCCAATACGGATCACCAACATGAAAACCAGTTTGGCCGCTTGTTCGAACGCGGCTTTAAAGCCGTGCTGGACGCGTATGCCGACACCCTGGACATCGCCCTGCGCCACCGTCGCTGGGTGCTGGGCTTGGCCTTTCTGACATTTGGATTGACGGTCTGGCTGACGATGATCAGCCCGAAAGGCTTTTTCCCCGAAGAAGACCTGGGCCAGATTCAAGCCATCACTGAAGCCTCTGAGGACATTTCTTTCGAAGAAATGACTCGCTTGCAGGCCAGGGCCGCTGAAATTGTGCGCCAAGACCCCAATGTGGCCTATGTGTCCTCTTTCATAGGCTCACCGCCGAACAACCCGCAGCAACTCAATAATGGCCGCATGTTCATCGTGCTCAAGCCGCAAGCGGAACGGGACAAAATTCAGAAGGTCATAGAAGGCTTGCGTCAAAAACTGCGCTACCCGGGCTTTAATGTGTTTATGCGGCCTGTGCAGAACCTGAACCTGGGTGGCAAAGTCACCAAAAGCAGATACCAGTACGTGATGCAAAGCGTGAGTGCGGACGCCCTGACCGAGTGGTCAACCCAACTCATCAATAAAATGCGGGCCGATGAGTCTTTCCGCGACGTCACCAGTGACACGCAACTGCGTGGCTTGCAAGCCAATGTCCAGTTTGACCGCGACAAGGCAGGGGCGCTGGGGGTGTCCATCCAAGACCTCCGTAATGCGCTCTATAACGCTTTTGGTGACCGACAAGTCTCGACCATATTCACACCGGCCAACAGCTATCTGGTGATCATGGAGGCGCCGGCCGAGTTTCGCCAGTTTGAAGACGCCATCAACCAGATCTATGTGAGATCGCGCACCACTCAACAAGTGGTGCCGCTATCGACCCTGGTAAAAATCAATCGCACCGTGGGCCCCACCGCAGTCAATCACCAGGGTCAATTGCAATCGGTGACGGTTTCCTTCAATCTGGCGCCGGGTGTGGCACTGGGTGAGGCCACAAGCAAGATTGAACAGTTTGGCCAGCAACTGCGATTCCCCTCCTCCATCATCACCTCCTATGGTGGCGATGCGGCGGTCTTCAAAGGCTCACAAAACAGTCAGCTCATCCTGATACTGGTCGCATTGGCCGTGATCTATGTCTTGCTGGGGGTGCTGTATGAAAGTTATATACACCCCATCACCATTTTGGCTGGTCTGCCTTCAGCAGCGGTTGGGGCCCTGATTTTCTTGTGGTTCTTCAAGATTGAGTTGACCTTGATCGCCACCATCGGCATATTGATGTTGATCGGCATTGTCAAAAAGAACGCCATCATGATGATCGACTTTGCGCTGGTGGCCCAGCGCGAACAAGGCATGAGCCCTGAAGAGGCCATTCGAAAAGCCTGTGTGCTGCGTTTTCGTCCGATTTTGATGACGACCTTTGCCGCACTGATGGGGGCCCTGCCCATCGCCCTGGGCTTGGGGGCCGGTGCGGAACTGCGCATGCCCCTGGGTGTGGCCGTGGTCGGTGGCTTGCTTTTCTCGCAGGTCATCACGCTGTACATCACGCCGGTGATTTACCTTTATCTGGAGCGCTGGGCCGGTACCGGCCCGCTGGTCCTGCCCGAGGTGAAATAAGCGGACATTTTCATTGAATCTTGCATCTGACTGGCGGCACCATGAAGCCTGAGACCCCTTTGCGCAAAATCGGCATGATCGGACTGGGCATCATGGGGGGGCTGATGGCCGAGACCCTGATCGGGCATGGCTTTGAGGTCATCGGCCACGATGTTTCGGCCCCGGCCCGACGCCGCTTGAGCCGAGCCGGTGGGACCGTGGCCGCATCGAACACCGAAGTGGCCGCCCAGGCCGATGTGGTCATGATCTCGGTGGCCAGCAGTGACGCTTTGGCCAGCGTGATCGACGATTTGGCCCTAGCCCCGTGCGTGGGGGGCTCACAAATCATCATCGACACCAGCACCTTGCCCTTGGCCGATAAGATGCAAGCGGCCAATTCACTTAAAGCGCAAGGCCGTTTGATGCTGGATTGTCCGATCAGCGGCACCGCCAACCAGATGCAAGACCGTGCGTGGACGATTTATGTGAGTGGCCCTCGTCAAGCTTGCCGGAAAGTGGCCCCCATTTTCTCGGCCTTCACCGATATGGCACCGTATATCGGCCCGCTGGGATCTGGCATCAAGCTCAAATACGCAGCCAATCATCTGGTGGCCATTTACAACGTGGCCTATGCCGAGGTGGTGAACTTGTGCCGAAAAATGGGCCTGGACCCGAAGATTGCGTTCGAACACTTCGGCCACAGCCCTGTGCTGGGCACGGGCGTCATGCGCTCACGGGTGCCATTCATGCTGGCGCGCGATTACGCCCCGCCCACCATGAAGGTTGAGGTTTGGCAAAAAGACATGCAGGTCATTGGCGATATGGCCAAATCAGTGCACTGCCCTGTGCCGCTGTTTCAGACCTGTGCGTCTGTGTACACCGCCGCGATGGCCTTGGGCATGGCCCAACAAGACACCGCTTGCACCGCCGAGGTGCTGGCCCTGATGGGCGGTGACAGCAGCGCAAGACAGGCCCCCAGGCGCAGACCGAAGAAATCTCGCTAACGCACCAGTCAGTGTGGAATGTCGGCGAAGTGCTGGCTGATGGCTGGGTCAAAAGTACCGTCGATCAGCACAAACAGCATGCGACAGGGCTTGCCAGAACGATTGGCCCAGGCATGGTTGGTGCCACGCTCCACCAGAAAATCGCCAGCCTTCATCAACACCTCTTCTTTGTCGAGCACCAGGGTGATTTCACCATCGAGGACGAGGGCGTAATCCACCGATTGAGTGCGGTGCATGAAGGGGTGTTTGGCTTTTCCGCTGGTGTTGGTACCCGCGGTCTGGGTTCCCAAGGCCCCCCAAGCCACCTTGGCGTCCTGGGTATCGATCTTCTGAATCCAATCGCCTTCAGGCCCGAATTCGATGATGCGCACCACGGTGCCACCCGGTGGCGGCTCCAGCTTCAAGGGGCGTGAAGTGGGGTCAGGCCCGTTGTCCACGCGCGCCGGTGTCTCATCGGTCATCCATAATTGGGTCAGACAATAGCCGACCCGTTTCGGGTTGGTGTGTACTGAAGGGGCCAGGCGGTCTTCAGAGACATGCGAGAGGCCATTTTCATCGTGACCCGTCACGATGCGTCGCACCTGGCCCTGGATTTTTGTGTTCTCACTCATGGGATTGAATTCCTGTCATTCCGGCTTATAGCCGATTTGTTTGACCACCTGCCCCCAGCGGGCGATTTCAGCGCGCAAGTACTCTCCGGTTTTGGCCGGTGACTCCAATAAGGCGTCAAAGGCCATGGCTTGCAGTTTCTCTTTCACATCTGCAGTGTTGAGCGCCTTGGACAATGCATCGTACCAACGCGCTTGAACCGAAGCCGGGGTACCGGCTGGAAGAAAGGCACCGACCCAGGTGTAGTCGAGCATATCGGGGTAGCCCAGTTCAGCCAGCGTGGGCACATCGGGCAAGATGGGCAAACGCTTGGCACTCGATACCGCCAGGGCCCGAAGTTTGCCGCCTTTGATGTTTTGCAAGGGTGCGGTCATGGCCATGCACCCCAATTTGGGCTCTCCGCCCACCACGGCTCCCACGGCTTGCCCTGCCCCACGGTAATGAATGGGGGTCATATTGAGTTTGTTGGCGATATTGAAGAGGTTCTCTATGGTGAGGTGCGGCGTGGTGCCGCTGCCAGGCGTGGCAAACGCCATGGGCGTGGTCTTGGCCATGGCGATGACTTCGGCCAGGCTTTTGACCTGCAGACTGGGATGGGCCACGATCACATTGGGTTGCGAGGCAACGATGGTGACGGGCATGAAATCTCGTTCGGCGTTATAGCCCGACTCCGGGAATTGGGTGTTGACCACCAAGGCCGAAGAAGTGATCATCAGTGTATGACCATCCGGGGCGGATTTCGCCACGGCCTGTGCGCCTATGTTGCCACCGGCCCCGGCGCGGTTATCGACCAAGACGGCTTGCCCCAACAACTCGCTTAAACGAGGCTGGATCAAACGGGCCACGACATCGGGCGGCCCTCCGGGTACAAAGGGCACAATCACCCGCAGAGGTTTGTCGGGCCAGTTGGACTGGGCCCGTGCCGGGGCCAGCCAACTCGCCGCGGCCAGGGCCAACAAGGGTCTGCGGCGCAAGCCCGCATTTTTTAACATGTCATTCATCCACTTCTCCTCTTGGTTCGGTTCATACCATCTGTTTCATCAGCGCATATAGGGCGTTTTGGCCTTCGAAACCGATGCCGGGGCGGTCTGAGAGGGTGATCTGCCCGTCCTCCACCCGCGCATCGTCGGCGAAACCGGCAAACACGCCAAACACGCCAGGATAAGCCTCGCACCCGCCCAAACCAAAACCGGCCACTGCGGCCAGTGTCATCAGATTGCCCGCATGCGGAAAGACCTGAGACGGTGACCAACCATGCTCTCGCAACACTTGCAATGTGCGGGTGAACTGCACCAGACCATAGGATTGGGGAATGTCGACTTGCAAAATATCCTGCCGGGGTCGCAAGCCCGCAAAGCGCAACAGATTACGGACATCCTGGGTGGAAAACAGGTTTTCGCCAGTGGCCAGTGCACCCGGATAGCGGGCCGCCAAGTCGGCCATTAGGCTGAAATCGAGCGGGTCTGTGGGCTCTTCGAACCAGCGCAAGCCTATCGGTGCCAGCGCACGCGCGTAGTCGAGACTGTCTTGAGGCCGCAGACCTGCGTTGGCGTCGACGGCCAGGCGACTGGCATCGCCGAGCACCTGGAGGGCTGCCTCGATGCGCCTTAAATCTTCACCCAGACTGGCACCCCCGACCTTGATTTTCATGGTGGTATAGCCTTGATCAAGGCGGCTGCGAATTTCGGCTTGCAAATCGGCCAGCCCCTTATCGGGCGCGTACCATCCACCGCCCACATAGCAGGGCACCCGGGTCGGTACCCGGCCCTCGTTGTACCGTCGGGCCAGCACCACATGCAGCGGTGCCCTCTCGGCTTTGGCTACGGCATCCCAAAGGGCCACCTCGATGGTGCCGACCGCAATGGATCGCTCGGTGTGACCACCCGGCTTTTCTCGCCGCATCATGCACGCCAGCGCGCGCTCAGGGTCGATGAGGCCGCTCTGCGGGTCTTGCAGGCTTTGCGGTTCGGCTTGCAAGAGACGAGGAATCATGCGCTTGCGCATGACTTCACCACAGGCGTAGCGGCCCGTGGAATTGAAGGCATAGCCCACCACGGGCTGCCCGGCTACCACCACATCGGTCAATACCGCGACCACCGAGGTGGTCATCTCGCTGAAATCAAAGACGGCATTGCGCAGCTGGCTTTGCAAGGCCACGCTGGTTTCGCGAATGTCCAAAATCTTCATGCGGCGATCACCTCGGAGCGAATGGCATAGGTGGACAATATCTCTTTGAGACGATTTCGGCAATCGGGTGCGGCAGACGACACCTTCACCCGCACGAACAAGCCACCCCCGGCGATCTCGACTTCAAAGCCAAAGTCACCCTGGACCCCTGAGAAAGCATCGGCAAAGGCGCGTCGCGCTGCATCCAACTGCAGGAGGTGTTTCTGTGGCTTGCCCACCGCTGTCAAAGGCAGCTGCGCCAGGATGATGATTTCCTTGGGTACCGCGGGCCGCTCCGGGATGTGCGCCATGGCCACTTGCAACAGCTCTTCTGGGGTGGCAGAGGCCCCGGGATGCAACTGCACATAGGCCACCGGCAATTCGCCGGCATGGGCGTCTGGCTTTCCCACCGCGGCGGCCAGCGCCACCGCAGGGGCATGCAACAAAGCTTCTTCTATGACGCGTGGCTCGATGTTGTGACCGCTGCGTATGATGAGGTCTTTTTTGCGGCCACTGATCCGGATGTATCCGTCTTCATCCAAGCTGCCGAGGTCGCCCGTGACCAGCCAGCCGTCAGGTAAAAACACCCCTTCATTCTGGCTCGGGTCAAGATAGCCGCCCGCCACGCCAGGCCCCCCCAACACCACCATGCCAATTTCATGGGGGCCGCAATCACGGACGATGCGTCCCTGATCGCTCATTTCGCAAATGCGGATTTTCATGTAGGGCACCCTGAAGCCCGAACATCCGGGGCGCATCGGGCCGTCGCGTGGATCGAGGGTGGCGTGGCTGGTGTTTTCGGTCAGGCCATAACTCTGCATGGTGCGCGCCCCGGTGATTTGCTCGATGCGCGCCTGGATGCTGGGGGCAATGGCGGTGGATCCGGTGGCAAAAAACGGGCGCAGTGAAGAGATGTCCTCGCCCTGAGGTGGTTGCTTGGCCAAAACGGCCAGCGTGGTCGGCACCCCGGAAATTTGTGTGACCCCGAATTTTTCGACGTAGCGCCAATAGTTGGCCATATAGCGCTTGTCGCGCGCGCCGTGCATGCTGGGGATCACGGTGGTGTGCCCGTTGGCCGTGCTGACCAGTCCACGCACCAGCAGGCCGCCAATATGAAACAGCGGGGTATCGGACAGGACGACATCGTTGGGGGTGAAGGCCAGCCCCAAGGTGGCCGCCCATTGGCGATAGACCATGCCCCCATGCAGAATGCGCACAATTTTGGGATGGCCTGTGGTGCCACCCGAGTGCACATAACAAGCGACATCACGGCGCTGGGCCACCGGTCGGTCGAATGCCAGATGGCCCGCATAGGCTTCGGCCATAGACAACAAATCGTTGTCATGGACAGGACCAAACGGGTCATGCAAGGTGAATACCTTCACGGGCCGCGGCAGACCGGCCACCGCCGCCTTCACTCTGTCCCAGATCGTGAACCCCTCGGTCGGACCCAGGGCAATGACCGCCGCCACACGGCTCTCTCTCATCAGGTCGCGCAAGGGGTCTGCCTCCAGCATCCAATTGATGGGGAATGGCTTGGCCGCCAACAAGCCGCCGATCATGGCGGCAAACAAACCTGGCACTGTGGGGCTGATGATGGCCACTGCGTCATCGGCCCCGACACCTTGTTGCCGCAAGAAATTGGCCACCTGCACCGAACGGCGCTCCAGTTCGGCAAAATTCCAGGTCTGTAATGGCCCGTCCACTTCTCCGAGCCGGGTGGCATGCAAAGCGGCTCGCTGAGGGTGGATGAGGCAGCCGTCGATCAGGTTAAGGGCAAAGTCCCAGCGGGAGATGCGTGATTCGAGCGGGGTTTTTTCGATGGCTTCGATATCGCCCAAATGGCGCAAAGGCGCGTAGGCGCTGGACATCATGGCTGTGACCCTTGGGCCAAAGCCAAGGTTCGCTCGGCCAAACGCACATTGGCGTAATCAACCATCAAGCCTTGATAGCGAACTGCGCCTATGCCCTGAGCCTCGGCCTCTCGAAATGCCGCCAACAAGCCCTTTGCGTGATCGATCTCGGCCTGACTGGGCGTGAAGACCCGTTGCATCACCTCGACCTGACTGGGATGGATTGCCATCTTGGCGACAAAACCCAGTTCACGAGCCAGGCGGCACTCGACCTCCAGGGCTTGGGCATCGGAGAGATTCATGAACACGCCGTCAACCAGCCACGACAAGCCAGCGGCTCGGGCATCGACCACCATCTGGCTGCGAGGGTACATCAGGGCCGCGCTGCTTGGTGTCCAGTGTCCCCCCAAGTCCACCATGAAGTCGCCCTGCTCAGCACTGGCCAAAGAGACGCCGCACACCCGGGGAGAACAACTGGCCAGATCGTAGGTGTGGCGCAAGCCCAAACAGGTCTCCACCAGGGGCAGCACACGCAAGCGCCCGGCTTGAGTGCCCCAACGGCGCTCCAAGTCTTCGAGCCAGACGGACAATTGTTCGATGTCTCCTGTGCGCTCTGCCTTGGGCAATATCACCCCGGCCAGGGCCGCCATATTGCGCTCGCCCAAGGCGGCCAAATCGGCCAGACTATCGCCTGCCTGCGGATGGTTCAGTCGCAGGAAAAAGGGTTTTTTAGGCCCCAGTTCCAAAATCTGACGGAGGTTTTCTCGGGCCTGCGCTTTGGATTGCAGAGGCACAGAATCTTCCAAATCAAAAATCAGCGCGTCGGCTTGGCCCTCTTGCGCCTTGAGCATCAACTCGGGCCTCGAACACGGGGCAAACAAAAGGGTTCTGTACAAATTCATGGGGGTACTCATCGGTCGCTCCAGACAGGCGGACGTTTTTCTGCAAAGGCCTTGGGGCCTTCTTTGGCGTCTTGGGTCGTGTAGACGAAGGTGGCCAAGTCACGCTCAAGTTGCAAGCCTTCAGACAATGTCAGATCGGCGCCCCGGGTGACAGCGGCCTTGGCCTGGCGAACCGCCACCGGCGCATTGGCTGCGATGCGGTGCGCCATCTCAAGGGCCAGCGGCAAGACACGCGGCAGGGCAACCACATGCTCCACCAGACCGATGCTGAGGGCTTCGGCGGCTGAGACGGTGCGGGCGCTCATGATCAACTCCAAAGCCCGTGCCTGACCCACCCGGCGCGACAGGCGTTGGGTCGCACCGTTACCTGGAATCAAGCCCCGGCTGACCTCGGCCAAGGCAAAACTGGCCTGCTCACTGGCGATGCAAAAGTCGCACGCCAAAGCCAATTCCACACCACCCCCGATGGCCAATCCGTTAACGGCAGCGATCAGGGGCTTGTCAAACTGGGCCAGACCGTCGCCCTTGTCCCACCTGAAACGCCGCATTTCGGTCAGGGGTGTATCGGCCATCAGGCGTGCAAACTCGCGCAAATCCATGCCGGCACAAAATGCCTTCTCACCTTGACCGGTCAAGACGACGGCCCTGACCTGCGGGTCATGTCGCAGCGCATCGAGGGTGTCGTGCAAGGCCGCACGCAAAGCCAAATCAATCGCGTTCATCGCCTGCGGGCGATTCAGGGTCAGCACGGCCACATGTCCGTCGCGCGCCATCTGTAAATTGTCTGTGAAGGTGGACATGGTCAAGCGGAAGGGGTTTTCAGACATATGATTTAATCATATGATTGAACCAGCGGCAAGACCTGCATTCCCTGCCCCGCTTCGATGACCGTCGAATTTTTCCAACCCGCAAGGATTTGGCATGCCCCGAAAAATTCAGAGCGCACGCACCACAGCCAGCACCCCCGATCGTATTTTGCAATCGGCTGAACGATTGTTCAGCGAACGTGGCATTGATGGTGTCAGCCTGCGTGAGATCACCACCGACTCGGGGGTCAATAGCGCGGCGTTGCACTACCACTTCGGCTCCAAAATCGCAGTTTTGGAACGGATATTCGAGCGGCGGGCATTGCCCATTGCCGAGCAAAGAGAACGCTTGCTGTCGGCCCTGAAAACCAATCGGCATGGGCAAGCAGAGGTCGAAGACATCTTGTATGCTTTCCTGCGCCCTGCATTGGAGATGCAAGATTCAGCCGACGGCGATTCGTTTCGCTTGTTGCGGGCCCGACTCGCTTTTGAGCGTGAGGAGGTCAGACGCCGCGTGCTGGACAAAACTTTCAACAAGTCCAGTCAGATGGCCTTGAAGGCCCTGTCCCGGGCTTTGTCCCATTTGTCTGCGGAGGAACTGCACTGGCGCTTTCACTTTTTGCTGGGCAGCATGGTCTACACCATGGCCCAACCCGGGCGCATTGAATCACTGTCTGGTGAAAAAATAAACACCCGTGATTGGGAGAAGGCCCTGGAGCGCCTGGTCACCTTTGCGGCGGCCGGATTTCGGGCCCCATGATGAAGACCTGAGTGCCATGGGCGATTGAACAGGCCTCAGATCAGCGCAGACCCAAAGAACCGGCAATGATGTTTTTCTGAATCTCAGAGGTGCCACCCCCTATGGTGGCCAATCGAGCGTCTCTGAAATACCTTTGCATGGGGTATTCGTTGCAATAACCATAGCCACCCAAGACCTGCAGGCACTGGTCAGAGATGGTTTTGTAGGTCTCGCCGATCAGATACTTCAATACCGCAGTGTCGCCGCGCTCGGCCTGGCCCTGCTCCATCAACCAGGCGTAGCGCAACAACATGGTTTGGGCTGTGTCGAGCATGACCTTCATGTCGGCGAATTTGTGCTGGATGGCTTGAAAGCTGCCAATGGGCTTGCCGAATTGCATCCGGGTCTTGGCGTAGTCCAGCGCCAACTCGAAGGCCTGACGGGCCGCCCCAATTCGGGCGGCGGAAAGACACAGTCGCTCGTAGCGCAGAGTGTCTTCGCAGATCGCCCAGCCGTGGTCCAACTCGCCGAGCAATGACGTGCGCGGCACGCGCACGTTGGTGAAGGTGACCTCGGTGGTGCCGATGCTGTGTTGGCCCAGCGTGGGGATGCGCTTGGCTTCAATGCCAGGTGTACGGGTGTCTACCAGCAAGGTGCTGATGCCCATTTGCTTTTTAGCCTGCTGACTGGTGCGCAAGGCCACCAAGGCGTAATCGGCAATGTCAAACCCCGAGATGAATTGCTTGCGGCCATTGATGACGAAATGGTCTCCGTCGATCTCTGCTTTGGTGCGCAAGGCCGCGGCGTCTGAGCCTGAATCGGGTTCGGTCAGGGCAAAGGCATAGGTGAATTCGCCGCTGACCGTTTTGGGCAGAAAAAATTTCTTTTGCGCTTCAGTGCCATTTTTCAGAATGGCGTAACAACCGAAGGTGTAGCTGCGAAACAGCCACAGGCCCAATTCTTCAAAATGGTGACCGGTTTCTTCCAGCAAGACCGCCAGATCGGTCGGGCTTCCGCTGACCCCGCCATACTCTTGCGGGGCAATCAGACCCAACCAGCCATGATCGGCCAGCGCTTTGAAAGCCTCGCGCGGCGGTTGTCCCAACTCATCACAACGGGTGGCATAGGCCATCGAACATTCTTTGTCCAGCAGGGCCCTGACATGGTCGCGCATGGCCAATTGTTCGCTTGTCAAACCGAAATTCATGATGTCAACTCCAATCACCGCTTTCAACACG
>JBEBAJ010000040.1:0-13710 GCA_041158965.1 Pseudomonadota bacterium
TTGTCCCTCTTGATCCGCTTTGACTTCAAACGACAGCACCGCACCGCCCACACCCGACATCTGGCGCATGGCCAATTCGTGCTGGGGGTGGCTTTTGAGACCTGGGTAATGAACCCGGGCCACCGCCGGATGGGCTTCGAGCCAATCGGCCAGCGCCAATGCGTTGGCGCTCTGCGCACGCATGCGGATATCGAGGGTCTCAAGCCCTTTGAGGACGACCCATGCATTGAAGGGCGACAGCACCATGCCCGCGTTTTTGATCACGGGCAGAAATTTTTCCGTCACCAAGGCCTGGCTGGCACACAAGGCACCGGCCATCACACGGCCTTGTCCATCGAGAAATTTGGTGCCCGAATGCATGACGATGTCGGCGCCGAATTCGATGGGCCGTTGCAAGGCGGGGCTGGCAAAGCAGTTGTCGAGCGCCAACAGCGCGCCTGCCGCGTGGGCGATTTCGGCCAAGGCGGCCATGTCGTTGCACGCCAAAACGGGCGAATTCAGAACCAATCAATTTGAGCGTCGAGCCGAACATCGACTGCGAGATGATCACATGGTCGCCTGCCTTAAGCAGGGAAAAACACATCAACAGCACCGCAGACATGCCAGAGCTGGTGGCCATGCACGCTTCTGTGCCCTCCAGCGCGGCCAGTCGCAGCTCCAGACTGGTGACTGTGGGATTGCTGGTGCGCCCATAGGTGTAGCCCTCTTCTTCGCCGGAGAATCGGCGCGCCGAAGTGTCGGCATCGGGTTGCACATAACCACTGGTCAAGTACAGGGCTTCAGAGTTTTCGCCATAGGGGCTGCGAGGCACGGCCGCGCGCACCGCCAGCGTGTCGCGGTGCAAAGGTTTGGGTGGGTTCTGATCGGTCATATCTGCAGCAAAATTCAAGACGCGTTGGGCAATGCCAGCCGGGATGCATCGGCATCGTCTTCACCGGTTTGCACGCGCTGGGCGTGGAGTCGCAATATGTCTTGCCCGGTCACATCGCCAGTGACGTACACGCCGTCGAAACAACTGGCGTCAAAGCCAGCCAGCGTGGCCGAGCCCGGGGCGGCGGCAGAGCGCACGGCCTGCTTCATGCCTTCGACATCCTGGTAAATCAGGGCATCGGCGCCTATCCATTGGCGCACCTCTTCGACGCTGCGTCCATAGGCCACCAATTCGTCTGTGGTTGGCATGTCGATGCCATACACATTGGGGTAACGCACCGGTGGGGCGGCACTGGCCATGTAGACCTTGCGCGCGCCGGCGTCACGCGCCATTTGCACGATCTCGCGGCTGGTGGTGCCGCGCACGATCGAGTCATCCACCAGCAGCACATTGCGGCCCCTGAACTCGCTGGCAATCACATTGAGCTTTTGGCGCACCGATTTTTTGCGCACGCCCTGCCCCGGCATGATGAAGGTCCGACCCACATATCTGTTTTTGACGAAACCTTCGCGGTAGGGCAAGCCCAAGAGGTGGGCCAATTGGGTGGCACTGGGGCGACTGGATTCTGGAATAGGAATCACGACATCAATGTCGGTGGGGGGCACCACCGAGATGACGCGCTTGGCCAGGGTCTGTCCCAGATTCAGCCGCGCCTGATAGACCGAAATGCCATCCAATGTTGAATCGGGCCGCGCCAGATAGACAAACTCAAAAATACAAGGGTTGAGGCTGGCGTTCTGGGCGCAGACCCGGTGGTGAATTTGCCCTTGCAAGTCGATAAAGATGGCTTCTCCCGGGGCCACATCGCGCTCGAAACGGTGCCCTGTGCCTTCCAGAGCCACCGACTCACTGGCCACCATCAGAGTCTGATCTGGGCCGCGGCCAAAACACAAGGGGCGGATGCCGTGTGGATCGCGAAAGGCCAGCAAGCCTTGGCCGGCGATCAGTGCAATCACCGAGAACGAACCTCGCACCCGCTGGTAGACCCCACCCACCGCCCTGAAAACCTGCTCCGGGCCCAACTCGCCGCCCGCCGAAGCCCGGGCCAACTCGTGGGCCAAGACATTGAGCAAGACTTCTGAATCGCTGTCGGTATTGATGTGACGGTGATCGACCGAAGCCATTTCCTGCTTGAGGATTTGGGCATTGGTCAGGTTACCGTTATGGACCAGCACAATGCCAAACGGGGCATTCACATAAAAGGGCTGGGCTTCTTCTTCGCTGTCGGCGTTGCCGGCCGTGGGGTAGCGCACTTGACCCAGCCCGATGTCACCGGGCAAGGCACGCATGTTGCGGGTGCGAAAGACATCGCGAACCATGCCCTTGGCTTTGTGCATGAAAAATTTTTGTCCCAACTGGGTGGCAATGCCAGCCGCATCCTGACCCCGATGCTGCAACAGCAGCAAGGCATCGTAGATCAGTTGATTGACGGGTGCGTTGCTGACAACGCCGACGATTCCACACATGTCAGTTCAGGTACTTTCCGAATTCGGCTGGCATCAAGGGCCGCCATGCTTGCAGGGTTTGATTCAACCAGTCCACCACCGCAGAATTTTGCCAGTATTCATGGTTTCGCCACTCACTCAGATTGACCACAATGGTCAGGCTCAAGAGCAACAAGAGGCCGCGCAAGGCACCAAACATGGCACCCAACACACGATCCAATGGGCCCAAGCCTACCACCGTGGCGAGTTTCCTGAGCAGACCGGCGAGCAAAGCACAGACCACCAATACCGTGAGAAACACCGCCACAAACCCGGCCAGTTGACGCCAAGTCTCGCTCGACCCGACCAGAGGCAACATCTCACCGACAGGGGTGGCATATCGCTGGCCCAGCCAGAAGCTGGCGATCCAACCCACCACCGACAAGACCTCGCGCACCAAGCCGCGCAACAGGCCCCACAAGGCCGATCCTGCACCCAGCGCCAGCAAAATCCAATCGAGTGCGGGCATTGTTGGGTGAACCTCAATACGTCAGGATCACAGCTTGCAATTGCAAGGACTTGGCTTTTTCCGCCACACCCTCGGCCTCAGCCTTGGAATTGAAAGGACCCAGCCGCACCCGGGTGCGCTTGCCATCCTTGGCATCCACCACCTGGGTGTAAGTTTTCAGGCCCGCCTTTTCAAGTTTGGCCCGAGTCTCGCGAACTTTGGCCTCCTCCAAGAATGCACCGACCTGAACCACATAACGGTGCTCGGCAACAGTTTTACCGTTTTTACCGCTGTCACTCAATGGAGAGGCTTCCTTTTTGGCCGAGGGCTCTGTCTTTGCAGCCGCGTTATCCGGGGGGGCTTCCTTGGGCGCCTCTGCGTCCGGGGCCTTGCTCACCACCAATTCTTCCTTATCTGACAAACCGTGCTTGGCATCGGCATCGCTGGCCTCGGGGGCGGGCTGACCCGAAGTGCTCGCCAATGGGGCGGGTGGCGTGTCGGGTGACACTTTGGCTTTGGAAGGGATGTCTATCGACAGATCAGTGGAGACCGGCCTGGGTTGGGTGTCAAACACCATCGGGAAACCTGCAACGGCCAACACCACCAACACCACTGCGCCGATCAGCCTTTGGCGCGCTCGGCGACGCAAATGGTCTATGGTCTGAGTGTCTGTGCCAGACGCTTGCCCCTCAGAGCCGACTTGGGCACCGGGGCGGAATTTAAAAAAAGCCATGGCTGAGGTCAGTTGAGGTGCGGAGCGTCTAGGCGGGGCAATCCGTGTTCTAAGACCCCGCCCACGGTCAGGAATGATCCAAACACCACAATTCTATCAGCCGGGTCAGCCTGTTTGACAGCGGCATCCAAGGCCTGGGCCGGACCAGGATGTTCGCTGACGATGCAGTTTGGCAAGGCCGCCGGCAACTTGGACCAAGTGAGCGCCAAAGCCCGGGCGCTGCTGGCCCTGGGGATCGGTAAATCACAGAAATACCAGGCATCGGCCAACGGGGCCAGGCGCGCCATGATGGCGGACACATCCTTGTCGGCCATGGCCCCAAAGACCAAATGGGTGCGAGGGTAAAAGCCCATCGCATCGAGATTCTGAAACAACACAGCCGCCGCGTGCGGGTTATGCGCCACGTCAAGCACCAAAGCAGGTTGGCCGGGCACCATCTGGAAGCGCCCCGGCAAATCGACCATGGCCAAACCATTGCGCACCGCCTGCGCCGTCACAGGCAGTCGGGGGTACAACGCTTCCAATGCCGCTAAAACCCCTGCGGCGTTGACCAGCTGGTTGGCCCCGCGCAAGGCCGGGTAGGCCAAACCGCTGTATCTTTTTTCTCGCCCCTGCCAGGCCCATTGTTGCGGATCACCTTGAGCGATGAAATCAACCCCCGCCCGGCGCAAATCGGCCCCCAGGGCTTGTGCCTGCGCCAGCACTGAGTCGGGTGGCATGGGGTCGCTGACCACGACAGGGCGGTGTGGCCGCATGATGCCCGCTTTTTCGGCACCGATGCTTTCTCTGTCAGGCCCCAAATACTCCATGTGGTCCAGATCGATCGAGGTGATCACGGCCACATCCGGGTCTATCACATTGACCGCATCGAGACGCCCCCCCAGGCCCACCTCCAAGACAGCGACATCTGACCCGCTATGGGAGATGCAAGAGAGAATCGCCAAAGTCGTGAACTCAAAAAACGTCAGGCTCACTTCACCACGCGCCTCTTCCACCCGCTGGAAATGGCCGGTCAGGGTCGAATCGTCCACAGGCAGACCGCGCAGACGGCAACGCTCGTTGAAATGCACCAGATGGGGGGAGCTGTACAAGGCCGTGGCGTAACCGGCCTGTGTCAAGATGGATTCGAGCATGGCGCACGTCGAGCCTTTGCCGTTGGTACCAGCCACGGTGATGACTGGCATGGCCAAGCTCAGACCCATGCGTTGGGACACCTCACGCACTCGCGCCAAGCCCATATCGATGCCAACCGGGTGCAAGCCCTCACAATGGGCCAACCATTCTTTTAAATCCATGTACCCATTGTCGCCCATGCCAACGGCCACCGATTTGGGGCATGATAGAGGCATGGAGAAAGTACAGGTTTTTGGCATTCCTTCTTGCAGCAGCGTCAAAAAAGCTCGCGCCTGGCTGGCTGAGCATGGCGTGGCTCACGAATTTCACGATTTCAAAAAGCAAGGCTTGACTGAATCGCAGATGGATCAATGGCTGAATTCGGTCGATTGGCCAACATTGCTCAATCGCAAAGGCACAACTTGGCGCGGGTTGCCCAAAATGACGCAAAATACAGTCTTGGATCAGGCGAGTGCTCGAGCCGTGATGTTGGCTCATCCCAGCCTGGTCAAGCGCCCCGTGGTGGTGGCCGGCACACGCATCATCGTTGGTGTCAACCCCGAGGCCTGGTCCAGCGTTGTATCCATCAACATCAATGAGAGGAAATGACATGAAAAAATTCACACTGACATCTGTGGCGATCGGCCTCTTGGGCCTGACCGCTTTGGGTGGTGCGCAGGCCCAAGAAGTGGGGCGAGTCATCTCCAGCACACCCATGTTCCAGCAAGTGGCCGTCCCCCGCCAGGTATGTAGCAACCAACCCGTGGTGCAACAACCCCAGAAGTCGGGGGCTGGCGCCCTGATGGGTGCCATCGCCGGGGGGGCAGTCGGCAATCAGATGGGCAAAGGCTCGGGAAATGCCGCCGCCACGGCCATTGGCCTCTTTGGCGGGGCCATTTTGGGTGACAAGATCGAGGGCGCCCCGGCGCCTGAAGTGCGCAATGTCCAAACCTGCACCAATCAGGTGTTTTACGAAAACCGCACCAGCGGCTACAACGTGGTGTATGAATTCAATGGCAAACAATACACCGTTGTGATGCCCAGCGACCCGGGCCCCACCGTGCGTTTGCAAGTGACCCCCATGCCCATGGCGCCTTCCATGGCGGCCCCGGCCAGCATGCCCATCGGCAACCCGATCCCGGTACCGCCGCCTGGCTCAGCCCCGCAGTCCTGATCCACGCCAGCTTTCACCGGTCTTAAGCCCCCGGGCCCCGAGGCCCTGGGGCTTTTTCATGTGCCAGGGTCTACAATCAGGGGTCCATTGAAACCTTGATTTTCTCCATCATGAGCACCCAGATTTCCGGCGTCAGCGTCAAAACCCAGGCCAATGTGTATTTCGAAGGCAAGTGCGTCAGCCACAGCCTGACCCGAGCAGATGGCACGAGCCTGTCAGTGGGTGTGATTTTGCCTGCCACCCTCACCTTCAATACCGGCGCCCCTGAAATCATGGAATGCGTGGCTGGCTGGTGCGAGTACAAACTGGCAGGCAGCGAACAATGGGTGAAGTCTTCTGCTGGCGAAAAATTCTCGATCCCGGCCAATTCGTCCTTTGAAATTCGCGTGACCGAGCCTTACCACTACATCTGCCACTTCGGCTGAACCCAACCTTCGTTCGCGACATGAGCACCATCTTGCAACACCTGCCCAAAGGGCAAAAAGTAGGCATCGCCTTCTCCGGCGGGCTAGACACCTCAGCCGCCCTTTTGTGGATGAAGAAAAAAGGCGCCCATCCCTACGCCTATACCGCCAACCTGGGTCAACCCGACGAATCCGATTACGAAGAGATTCCGCGCAAGGCCATGGCCTATGGCGCCGAAAAAGCCCGCCTGGTCGATTGCCGCACCCAGTTGGCCCACGAGGGCATCGCTGCCATTCAGTGCAACGCTTTTCACATCAGCACCGGCGGCATCACCTACTTCAACACCACCCCACTGGGCCGTGCCGTGACCGGTACCATGCTGGTGGCAGCCATGAAAGAGGATGAGGTCCACATCTGGGGAGACGGCTCGACCTTTAAAGGCAATGACATCGAGCGTTTCTACCGCTACGGCCTATTAACCAACCCGTCGCTCAAAATCTACAAACCCTGGCTCGATCAACAATTCATCGACGAGCTCGGTGGCCGCAAAGAAATGAGCGAGTTCCTTATTGCCAACGGGTTTGACTACAAAATGTCGGTCGAAAAAGCCTATAGCACCGACAGCAATATGCTGGGCGCCACACACGAGGCCAAAGACCTGGAGCTGCTCAACAGCGGCATTCGCATCGTCAACCCCATCATGGGTGTGCCATTTTGGCGTGACGATTGCGCGGTCAAAGCCGAAGAGATCACGGTGCGCTTTGAGGAAGGTCAGCCGGTGGCCCTCAACGGGATTGAATACACCGACCCGGTGGATCTTTTCTTGAAAGCCAACGAAATCGGCGGACGCCATGGCCTGGGCATGAGCGACCAGATCGAAAACCGCATCATCGAAGCCAAGAGCCGTGGCATTTATGAAGCCCCGGGAATGGCACTGTTGCACATCGCCTACGAGCGGTTGGTCACCGGCATCCACAACGAAGACACCATTGAGCAATACCGCATCAATGGCCTCAAGCTGGGGCGCTTGCTCTATCAGGGCCGCTGGTTTGACCCGCAAGCCATCATGCTGCGCGAATCAGCCCAACGTTGGGTGGCCCGCGCGGTCACTGGCGAGGTCACTTTGGAGCTGAGACGCGGCAACGACTACAGCATTTTGAACACCGAAAGCCCCAACCTGACCTATGCCCCCGAACGGCTGTCGATGGAAAAGGTCGAAGATGCCCCGTTCTCGCCCCTGGACCGCATCGGCCAACTGACCATGCGCAACCTGGACATCACCGACACGCGTGGCAAGCTGGGCGTCTACACCCAGTCAGGCTTGCTGTCCATGGGCATGGGCGACGGGCCCAAGATTTTGAAGTTCGACGGCAGCAAGTGAACCAAACGGGGGCTGAAGTACTTGCGGCCCATCTCACCTTGGGCCGACTTCAAGCCATGAAGGACGGCAACCAGAGGCTGATGGCGGGGAACGTGACCAATAAGACCAGCACCCCGACCATGATGGCCACAAAAGGCCAGCAACCATTGAAGATTTGGTTCAGACGCACACCTGGAATGAGGGCATTGAGCACAAACAGGTTCATGCCCACCGGGGGTGAAATCAGACCGATCTGAACAATCATCACAATCAGCACACCAAACCAGATCGGGTCGAAACCCAGAGAAGTGACAATGGGGAAGAACAATGGGATGGTCAACAGCACCATGGTCAACTCTTCCATCACCGTGCCCAGCACAATGTAGATCACCATCATCGCCATGACGATCAGGGTCGGCGGCCAGCCCAGACCCACGATCCAGTCACGCAGGTCGCCCGGCATGGTGGTGAAATTCACGAAATTGGCAAAAATGCTGGCGGCGATCAACAAAGTGAACAACATGCCCGTGGTTCGCGCCGATTCAACCAACACCTGAAAAAGCACCCTGGCATTCAGTCGGCCCCGCAACAAGGCAAACAAAAAAGCGCCGAACGCACCAAAACCAGCTCCTTCGGTGGCCGTGAACAAGCCGCCGTATATGCCACCCAGCACCACAATCACCAGCAACAACACCCCCCAGATGCCTCGCAGGGCATGCCAGCGCTGCGCCCAATTCATCCGTTCACCCGCTGGGGCGTGCTCAGGGTCACGAGACGTGACCCACACAATGCCCACCATCAGACATGCCATGGTCAGCAAGCCCGGCAAGACCCCAGCTGCAAAAAGTTTGCCGATGTGCGTCTCGGTGATGATGCCGTAAATCACCATGATGGTCGAAGGCGGGATCATGATGCCCAGGGTGCCCCCTGCCGCCATCACGCCTGTGGAGAGCTCATCGCTGTAACCCAGCTTTTTCATGGACGGGTAGGCTACGCGGCTCATGGTCGCGGCGGTCGCAATGGAAGAGCCGCAAATCGCACCGAAACCAGCGCAGGCCAAGACTGTGGCATGGGCCAATCCGCCGCGCACATGGCCTATGAACGCATAGGCGGCCTGAAACAACTCATGAGCCAGGCCCGCCCTGGCCACAAAGTTGCCCATCAGAATGAACAGCGGGATCACCGACAATGTGTAGGCAAAGCCCGTCTCGTAGACCACCTGGGAGACATTGGCAAAAGCCGCCTGCCACCCAATCAGCCAGCCCACGCCCACAAAACCCACCAAACCCATGGCAAAGGCCAAAGGCACCCGCAACAAGGCCATCAGGAAAATGGCGGCAAAACCCAATAAAGACGCAGTCACAAGGCCACCCCTTCACCTTCGATCAGTGGTTGTGGTGGCTTGACCATCAAAATCAGGTGTAACAAACCCGTCAATCCACACATGGCCGCCATGATCTGAATGAATGGGGCCTTGGCGATTTTGAGCTGTGCCGTGGTTTCGTGCTGGGCTGAAATATCAAGCCCCAGTCGCCACATCAGAAAGGCCAGGCCCAACATCATGGCTGCACACAGCAAGTGGACCAAGGCGTTTTGCACCGGCTTGAACCAGGCTGGCCAAACCCCGTCAAGTGAATCAAAAACAACATGCTCACCGCGCCTGGAGACGAGCGGTATGGCAGAAAAAATCACCACCACCATCAGCAACTCGGTCAACTCCAAAGAACCAGTGATGGAGTTACTCAGTAATTTGCGGGCACCCACATCAAAAAACGTCAAGGTCATGATGGCGAACAACGCCAAAGCGCCCATGAGGCCGCAAACCCCATCGAATAATTTGTTCAGCATGTTTGAATTCCAGTGTCTGCACCCATTGTAGAGGGGCGACCCGGTGCCCAGGCACAGGCCCGTCACCCTCGGGGTGACGGGGCCCTCAGCAAATGGCTGTCACTTTTCCTGACGGGCAATTTCGGCACGGAACTCGGCCAACACCTTGGCCGCGTCCTTCAGGCCCTTGGCCTGGGCATCGGCCACCCATTTGGATTCCAGGCCGGATGTGCGCATTTTGACATCATTGACAAATTTGGCATCGGCCTTGCTGACCTGCACATTGTTGGCTTGCATCAGCGCCAGAGCACGGCGATCCACCTTGTCCCAGCCACGACCAAAAATACGGGCGGCCACTTCACCTGAAATGGCGTCCACCGCCTTTTTGTCCTCAGGGCTGAGCTTGTCGTACTTGGCCGGGTTCATCATGAACACAAAGCTGGTGTTGTACAAACCACCCGGGAATGTGGTGGCGTGCCGAATGATCTTGTCAATCCTGAACGATTCGGTCGATTCGGCCGGGAACAAGGTGCCGTCCATCACACCGCCCGAGAGCAGCTCGTAAGAGTCAGGGGCCGGTTTGAGGGTCACATTCATGTTCAACGATTTGGAGATTTCGTTCACCATGCCGCCACCGACCCGGAATTTCAGTCCCTGCAAATCATCCACCTGCGAGATGGTTTTCTTGGTGTTGAAAATGATGCCCGGGCCATGGGTGAAATAACTCAACACCTTGACACCGGCGTGCTCTTCTGCAAATGGCGGGTACTTGCTGGCGACCTTGTTGAAAGCGACCGAAATCGGCTCGGCGTTGTTGCCCAGAAACGGCATCTCGGCCATTTGGGTGTACAGGAAACGGCCCGGCGTATAACCATGAACCGTGAAAGACAAATCCAAAAGGCCGTTTTTAACCGCGTCGAGCGTGCCAGGCGCCGCCACCGGGGCACGCGGCAGGATATTGCACTTGACCCGTCCAGAGGTGTTCTTCTCCAGCGTGTCGCACCACTCTTTCTGGGCCATAGAGAGGGTATGTGTGGGGCCCACCCAACTCGAAGTGGTCAGAACCGTTTGGGCCTGAGCCGCGGACAGGCCGATTCCGGCCAAAACCAATGCAACACAACGCTTCATGATGACTCCATGTTTTAACAATACCCTACACAGTTTAAGGGGCAATCCCTCATGTCACTCTCATGACTTACCCGAATTGCCCGACCAACCGGTTGGACGGACTTTGGTCAGAAAGCCGTATGGTCAAGGCGTTTACACTTGAAGGATCGAACAAAAAAGCACGTTCGTTCGCATGCATGGCGCAGGTTTACAATTGACGTTTACGTAAACGTCAATCTGAATCGCTTTGGCGGTGTGATGTGTGATGTGCACGACTTGATTTTTCATTCTCAACCAATTGGAGTGCTCCCATGAAGGTATTGGTACCTGTCAAACGTGTGGTCGATTACAACGTCAAAGTGCGTGTCAAGTCAGACCAGACGGGCGTCGACATCGCCAATGTGAAGATGAGCATGAACCCCTTTGACGAAATTGCCGTCGAAGAGGCTGTGCGCCTGAAAGAAAAGGGCCTGGCCACAGAGGTCATCGCCGTTTCATGTGGGGTCACCCAATGCCAGGAGACTTTGCGCACTGCCATGGCCATCGGCGCTGATCGCGCGATTTTGATCGAGACCACCGAAGAGTTACAGCCCCTGGCCGTGGCCAAACTGATCAAGGCCGTGATGGACAAAGAACAAGCCCAACTGGTGATCCTGGGCAAGCAGGCCATCGATGACGATTGCAACCAGACCGGTCAGATGCTGGCCGCATTGGCTGACCTGCCACAGGCCACTTTTGCGTCCAAGGTTGAAGTCGCCGATGGCAAGGCACAGGTGACGCGCGAAGTCGACGGCGGACTGGAAACCCTTTCCATCAGCCTGCCTGCCATTGTGACCACCGACCTGCGTCTGAATGAACCGCGCTATGTGACCTTGCCCAACATCATGAAAGCCAAGAAGAAGCAACTCGACACATTCAAGCCCGAAGATCTGGGTGTCGATGTGGCCCCGCGCATCAAGACGCTGAAAGTGACCGAGCCACCCAAGCGCAGTGCCGGAATCAAAGTGCCCGATGTGGATACTTTGGTGAGCAAGCTGAAAAACGAAGCCAAAGTGCTGGGCTGAATTCTAAGATTCACGGAGAATATTCATGACCGCTTTAGTCATCGCTGAACACGATCACACCAGCCTCAAGGGCGCCACCCTCAACACCATCACCGCCGCCCTCGCCTGCGGTGGCGATGTGCATGTGCTGGTGGCCGGACACAACGCTGCTTCCGCCGCCGCTGCCGCCGCACAGATGACGGGTGTGAGCAAGGTGCTGCACGCCGACCATGCCGCTCTGGCCCATGGACTGGCTGAAAACCTTGCTGCACAGGTCTTGGCCATCGCCTCGAACTACAGCCACATCCTCTTCCCGGCCACGGCCAGCGGGAAAAACGTCGCCCCACGCGTCGCAGCCAAGCTCGATGTGGCCCAAATCAGTGACATCACCAAGGTCATCGCGGCCGATACCTTTGAGCGCCCCATTTACGCAGGCAACGCCATCGCCACGGTGCAAAGCACCGACTCGACCAAAGTGATCACCGTGCGCACCACGGGCTTTGACGCCGCCGCCGCCGGTGGGTCTGCCCCCGTCGAGTCACTGGCGGCCGTGGCCGACAGCGGCAAGAGTCAGTACATGGGCAGCGAAATCGCCAAGAGCGACCGCCCCGAACTGACTGCAGCCAAGATCATCGTCTCTGGAGGGCGTGCTTTGGGCAGCTCGGAGAAATTCAATGAAGTGATGACCCCACTGGCCGACAAATTGGGTGCCGCACTAGGCGCCAGCCGGGCTGCCGTCGACGCGGGCTATGCCCCCAACGACTGGCAAGTCGGGCAAACCGGCAAAATCGTCGCACCCCAGCTCTATGTGGCCTGTGGCATCAGCGGTGCCATACAGCACCTGGCCGGCATGAAAGACAGCAAGGTCATTGTGGCCATCAACAAAGACCCCGAAGCCCCCATCTTCAGCGTGGCCGACTATGGCCTCGAAGCCGATCTGTTTGCTGCCGTGCCCGAATTGGTCGGCAAACTCTAAGGAGACCGCGACATGAGCTACACCGCCCCCGTCAAAGACATGCTGTTCAACTTGCAGCATCTGGCCGACATGGCACAGATCGCGCAAATTCCCGGCTATGAAGACGCCAACCTCGAGACCGCCCAAGCGGTCTTGGAGGAATGCGCCCGCTTCAATCAGGAAGTCGTTGCCCCTCTGAACTGGGAAGGCGACAAAAACCCCTCGGCCTGGAAAGACGGCATCGTGACCACCACGCCAGGGTTCAAGCAAGCCTATCAGCAGTATCGTGACGGCGGCTGGCAAGGCTTGCAGCACCCGGCTGATTTTGGTGGCCAGGGCTTGCCCAAGTCGATTGGCGCACTGTGCGGTGAAATCCTCAACTCGGCCAACCTCAGTTTTGCGCTGTGCCCCTTGCTCACCGACGGGGCCATCGAAGCGCTGCTCACGGCGGGCAGCGATGAGCTCAAAGCCACCTATCTGGAAAAACTGATCAGTGGCGAGTGGAGTGGCACCATGAACCTGACCGAGCCTCAAGCCGGTTCAGATTTGTCGATGGTTCGTTCGCGGGCCGAACCACAGCCCGACGGCACCTATAAAGTTTTTGGCACCAAAATCTTCATCACCTACGGTGAGCACGACATGGCTCAAAACATCGTGCATCTGGTGTTGGCCCGAGTCGTCGGGGCGCCTGAAGGCGTCAAAGGCATCAGCCTGTTTGTGGTTCCCAAATACCTGGTCAATGCCGATGGCAGCCTGGGGCAGCGCAACGATGTGCATTGCGTGAGCATTGAACACAAAATGGGCATCAAGGCCAGCCCCACCGCCGTGCTTCAGTACGGCGATCACGGTGGTGCCGTGGCTTATTTGGTTGGGCAGGAAAACCGGGGCCTGGAATACATGTTCATCATGATGAACGCAGCCCGTTTTGCGGTCGGCGTTCAAGGCATCTCGGTCTCTGAGCGGGCCTATCAGAAAGCCGCCCAGTATGCCCGTGACCGTGTGCAGTCGAGACCGGTCGATGGGTCTATCAAGGCCTCCGCCCCCATCATTCACCACCCCGATGTGCGCCGCATGCTGATGACGATGCGCGCCGTGACCCAAGGCTGTCGCGCCATGGCCACGGTGGCCGC
>JBEBAJ010000041.1:0-13390 GCA_041158965.1 Pseudomonadota bacterium
CTCGGTGATGCCCTGCAAGTAAATGTCGGCCAAATCAAGGCCACGCTGTTGCCAGACTTGAATGGCTTCGTTCAGATCGGCACCGGTTTGCAAACTCAGTCGGGCCAGGTGCTCGACCTCAGGGGCGGAAATGGCGGCCACACCCCAGCCCAGACGGCCAGGGGCCGAAGTGGCGTTGGATGGGTGTGTGTTTGAGTTCAAGGGTTTTGCCTGTCAGGTCGCCCTCTATGTACGGGGCTTAGGTGGCGACTGGATGGAATAGACGGTTCAAGTTTGAACCGATTCATGGAAATGATACTCGGGGTTTACCCTAGTTTTGTAAATTATTTAGATCGTCAATTTATGTTGACACTTTGGGATGTGCGAATTAAAGTGGGTCACCTGCCCAAGAAAGCCCCCGATGTTGGACCCCACCCCGCCTCCCCAGCCCTTGTATACCGCCGAACAACGGTGGAGGCGCGATCACACGGTCTGGACCTGGGTGCAGGGTATTTTGGCGCCATTGCAATTTCTGGTGTTTTTAGTGAGTCTCGTGCTGGTGGCGCGCACCCTGATTTGGGGCATCGACGCCGAGTGGGCGATGTGGTCGGTGGTGGTCAAGACCGGGGTGCTGTACCTGATCATGGTGACCGGCAGCATTTGGGAAAAAGTGGTGTTTGGCCAATATTTATTTGCCCCGTCGTTTTTCTGGGAAGACGTGGTGAGCATGGGCGTGATGGCCTTGCACACCGCCTATGTCGTCGCCTGGGCCAATGACAGCCTGGGGCCCACCGCCCTGTTATGGCTGGCGCTGGCGGCCTACACCAGCTATGTGGTCAATGCGATTCAGTTTGTCTGGAAATTGAGGATGGCGCGCTTGCAGCAACCTGCCGATCAAGGCGACGCGCTGGCGCCCTCGCCTTCTCGCTACGGGAGGGTGACATGAGAACCATACCCATCGCCGCCGAGGCCTGTGCGGAACCCACGGTGTTGCGCGAACGGGGACAACACGAGGTGTTTTGCGGCCTGACCGGCATCATCTGGCTGCATCGAAAGATGCAGGATGCATTTTTCCTGATTGTGGGCTCGCGCACTTGTGCGCACCTGATGCAGTCGGCGGCCGGGGTGATGATTTTTGCGGAGCCCCGTTTTGGCACCGCCATCATCGGAGAGCGTGATTTGGCCGGTCTGGCCGATGCGCATGAGGAACTGGACCGGGTGGTGGGCGAATTGCTGGCGCGTCGGCCACAGATACGCACCCTGTTTCTGGTCGGCTCTTGCCCCTCGGAGGTGATCAAGCTCGACCTGGGGCGCGCGGCCCAGCGCCAAAGCCAGATTCGCCAGGGCGTGCGCGTATTGCATTATTCGGGCAGCGGCATCGAGACCACTTTCACCCAAGGCGAAGACGCCTGCCTGAAGGCCATGCTGCCGCACTTGCCACAGCGCAGCAGCCCGCAGCGCCATGTGCTGGTGGTGGGGGCCCTGGCCGATGTGGTTGAAGATCAGATGCGGGCCTTGCTGGCCAAGATGGGGGTGACAGAAGTCGATTTCTTCCCGCCCAGGCACAGCGCCAGTTTGCCGGCGGTGGGGCCCAATACCCACTTTGTGTTGGCACAGCCTTTTTTGTCAGATACCGCGCAAGGCTTGCGAGCGATGGGGTTGCGGCCCATCGATAGCGTGTTCCCGCTTGGGGTGGAGGGCACCACCTTGTGGCTGAAGGCGATTGCCCGCGCATTTGGCATTGGCCCCGAGGTGGTGGACGAAGTGACCGCCAGTGCCCGCCAGCGGGCCCAGACCGCGCTGGCGCGCCAACGCGCCAGGCTGGAGGGCAAGCGCTTGTTTTTCTTCCCCGATTCGCAACTGGAAATTCCCCTGGCGCGGTTTGCCCAACGCGAATTGGGCATGACGCTGCTGGAAGTGGGCACGCCTTATTTGCATAAATCGCTGATGGCCCAAGAGTTGGCCCTGCTGCCCCCGGATGTGGTGCTGAGCGAGGGACAGGACGTGGATCGCCAGCTGGACCGTTGTCTGGCCAGCGCGCCCGATCTGGTGGTGTGTGGCCTGGGCCTGGCCAACCCTCTGGAAGCTCAGGGGGTGGCGACGAAATGGTCGATTGAGCTGGTGTTCAGCCCGATACAGGGCTATGAGCAAGCCAGCGATCTGGCCGCGCTGCTGGAGCGGCCCCTGAACCGGCGCCAGAGGTTGGCCGCATGAGGAGCACCGCATGGAACTGACCTTGTGGACCTATGAGGGTCCGCCCCATGTGGGCGCAATGCGGGTGGCCACAGCCATGCGCGGGGTGCATTATGTGTTGCATGCCCCTCAGGGTGACACCTATGCCGATTTGCTGTTCACCATGATCGAGCGGCGCAATCAGCGACCACCCGTGACTTACACCACCTTCCAGGCGCGTGACCTGGGGGCCGACACATCGGCACTGTTCCAACGGGCTGTGCGTGACACTTACGAGCGCCATCGACCCGATGCGATGCTGGTGGGCGCGTCTTGCACGGCTGAATTGTTGCAAGACGACCCCGGCGGGCTGTGCCAGACGCTGGGCTTGCCGGTGCCCATCGTGCCGCTGGAGTTGCCCTCGTATCAGCGCAAGGAAAACTGGGGCGCCTCGGAAACTTTCTACCATCTGGTGCGGGCGGCCCTGTCGGGCCAGGCCAAAACCGAGCGACCACCCCGGGCCCAGGGGGCGCGGCCCCGCTGCAATTTGCTGGGTGCCACCGCATTGGGGTTCCGGCATCGGGACGATGTGAAAGAGCTGACCCGCTTGTTGGGGCAGTTGGGCGTGGATGTGGCGGTGGTGGCCCCATGGCAAGCCACCATGGCCGATTTGCGCCGCCTGCCCGAGGCCGACTTCAATGTCTTGATGTACCCGGAAATAGGCAAAACCGCTGCCGACTGGTTGCAACGCCAGTTTGGCCAGCCGTGCACGCAGTCGGTGCCCATAGGCCGTGGCGCCACCCAGCGTTTTGCCCAAGAGGTTTGCGAGTTGGCAGGCCTGCCGCCCCCGTCGCTGGATGCGCCGCATTCGCGTTGGTGGTCGCAGTCGGTGGACTCGAATTACCTGACGGGCAAGCGGGTGTTTGTGTTTGGCGATGCCACCCATGCGATGGCTGCCGCCCGGATCGCCCGCGACGAGATGGGCTTTGATGTGGTGGGTCTGGGCACCTACAGCCGCGAATTGGCCCGTGATGTGCGCGCCCTGGCGGCTGAGTTGGGCTTGGAGGCCCTGATCACGGACAACCACCTGGAGGTGGAGGCCGCCATCGAGGCGCTGCAACCGGAATTGATTCTGGGCACCCAGATGGAGCGTCACATCGCCAAACGCCATGGCCTGCCCTGCGCGGTCATATCAGCGCCGGTACATGTGCAGGATTTCCCTGCCCGCTATTCACCCCAGATGGGTGAAGAGGGCTCGAATGTGCTGTTTGACAGCTGGATCCACCCGCTGATGATGGGGCTGGAAGAGCATTTACTGGGCATGTTCCGGGAGGACTTTGAGTTCCATACTCAGGCCGCGCCTTCACACCTGGGCCAGGCTGCCCGACCAAGCACGGCGGCGCAGCCCACCTCAGTACCCGAAACTCAAGCCGAGCCAGAGCCCGAGCCCGAGCCGGTGCTGGCCGAAGCGAGCACTGCCACCATGGCCGCCCCGGCCCTTCCTTTGGGTCAGTGGAGCCCGGAGGCTGAGCGCGAGTTGGGAAAGATTCCGTTTTTTGTCCGCAGCAAGGCCAGGCGCAACACCGAGCGCTATGCCCTGGAGCGGGGTGTGCAGACCATCACCGTTGAGACCCTCTACGATGCCAAAGCCCACTACAGCCGCTGAAGCAGCCGCGCCGCTGATGCGGGTGGCCCTGCTGACCATGGATCACCACTTGGCCAGCGCGGCGGCGCGCGTGGAGCAAGCCTTGCGCCGTGAATTGCCGGGCCTGGTGCTGAAGGTACACACCGCCGCCCGCTGGCGGGCCGAGGAGGAGGCATTGCAAGCCTGCCGCCAGGACATCGCGCAGGCCGATCTGGTGCTGGTGAGCATGCTGTTCATGGAAGACCACTTCCTGCCTGTGCTGGCCGATTTGCAGGCCCGGCGCGAGCACTGCGACGCCATGGTCTGCATCATGTCGGCGCCCGAGATCATGCAACTCACCCGCATGGGGCGTTATGTGGCGGGGCAGCAAAGCGGCGGTCTGATGGGTCTGCTCAAGAAGTTACGGCCACAAGCCAAGCCCGGGGCCCAAGGCGGGGCGCCTGCGGCCTCGGCCGGTGCGCGCCAGATGACCATGCTGCGGCGTTTGCCCAAGCTGCTGCGACTGATCCCCGGCACGGCCCAGGACCTGCGGGTGTTTTTTCTGATGATGCAGTACTGGCTGGCGGGTTCTGAGGAGAACCTGCGGCGCATGATGCACTGTTTAGTGCAACGCTATGCCCAGGGACCGCGTCAATCGCTGCGTGCCCTGGCCAAGCCCGAGGACCCGATCGAATACCCGGAAGTGGGGGTGTATCACCCGCGCATGAAGACCCGGCTGAGTGATCGCTTGAAGGATTTGCCCGCTGCACCCAAAGAGCGGCAAAACGCACCGACCGTGGGACTGCTGCTGTTGCGCTCATACCTGCTGTCGGGGAATACAGCCCATTACGATGCGGTGATCGAGGCCTGTGAATCGCGCGGGATGCGGGTCGTGGCCGCGTTTGCCAGCGGGCTGGACGCCCGGCCTGCGGTCGAGCAGTTTTTCATGCGTGATGGCAAACCCCAAATCGATGCCCTGCTCTCACTGACCGGTTTTTCGCTGGTGGGCGGCCCCGCTTACAACGACGCGCAGGCTGCCGAGGCCTTGCTGAAAAAACTGGATGTGCCTTATGTATGCGCACATCCGCTGGAATTTCAGAGCATCGCCCAGTGGGCTTTGGCGCAGCGGGGCCTATTGCCGGTAGAGAGCACGATCATGGTCGCGATTCCTGAACTCGATGGCGCGACCGCCCCGACTGTGTTTGCCGGTCGCGCAGGGGCTGCCGGAACCCAGTGCGAAGGCTGCGCCAAACATTGCACCTTTTCGGCACAAACGCAGGAACACGACATGCACCCGTGCCATGAGCGCATCGATGCCCTGACCTCGCGGGTGGCGCGCTGGGTGGCGGTGCGGCGCAAGCCCCAGGCCGAACGCAAATTGGCCATCGTGCTGTTCAATTTCCCGCCACAAGCCGGGCATGTGGGCACAGCGGCATTTCTGGCCGTGTTTGAGTCGCTCTTCAATGCCCTGCATGGCTTGGCCCAAGAGGGTTACAAGGTCGAGTTGCCGGCCAGTGTGGATGATTTGCGCGAGCGCTTGCTGCAAGGCAATGCCTCGGTTCATGGCACTCAGGCCCATGTGCTGCGGCGCATCCCGGCCAGCGACCATGTGAAAAGAGAAACCTGGCTGAGCGAGATCGAAGCCGAGTGGGGCCCGGCACCGGGCAGCCAACTGAGCAACGGGCGCGACTTGTTTGTGCTGGGCATAGAGCTCGGACAGGTTCAGGTGTTGTTGCAACCCGGCTTTGGCTACGAAGGCGACCCGATGCGGCTGCTTTTTGAGCGTGGCTGCGCACCGACGCATGCCTTCAGTGCCTTTTACCGCCACATACGCGAAGATTTTGCGGCCGATGCGGTGCTGCATTTTGGCACCCATGGGGCGCTGGAGTTCATGCCGGGCAAGCAAACGGGTCTCTCCGGGGCCTGCTGGCCAGAGCGCCTGATCGGCGACTTGCCGCATGTTTATTTGTATGCCGCGAACAACCCCTCAGAGGGCGCGCTGGCCAAACGGCGCGCGGCTGCAACGCTGGTGAGCTACCTGACCCCGAGCGTGACCCAGGCCGGGCTGTACAAAGGCTTGCTGGAGCTGAAACAAGGCATAGAGCGGTGGCGCGACCCGGACCTGAACGGGGCGGAGCGCGACACCCTGTGCGAATGGCTGCAAGCCCAAGCGCTGACGCTTGATTTGCCCGCCCTGCCCGCTGCCGCCTTGCCCGCGCAAGTCTCGGCCTGGGTGCAAACGCTCAGTGAGCAATTGCTGGAACTGGAGTATGCGCTGATCCCGCACGGCTTGCATGTGCTGGGCCGTGCCCCAAGCCGGGATGAGCGGGTCTCTACGCTGAAAGCGATGGCGCAGGCCATGGGCATAGAGCGCGAAGGCTTGATCGAGGCAGTGGTGGACCATGGGCCTGCGGGCTTGACGCCATTGAATCTGAGCGATTTGAACGACGCGCAACGCAAGTCATTGGCGCAACTGGTACAGAGCAACGAAGCTTTGCAACAAGACCATGAGATGACGGGCTTGTTGCGGGCCCTGGATGGGCGCTACATCGCCCCGGCTGCCGGCGGCGATTTGCTGCGCAACCCGCAGGTGCTGCCGACCGGGCGCAATCTGCACGGCCTCGATCCGTTTCGCATGCCTTCTCACTTCGCAGTGCAAGATGGCCGCAAACAGGCGCAGAAACTGCTCGATCGGTGCGCAGCCGATGGCTTGCCTTTGCCAGAGACGATCGCCATGGTGTTGTGGGGCACCGACAACCTGAAGTCAGAAGGCGGCCCGATGGCGCAAGCCCTGGCCTTGATGGGGGCCGCCCCCCGCTTTGACAACTATGGCCGACTGGCCGGTGCCCAATTGATTCCCCTGGCCGAATTGGGCCGACCCAGGATCGATGTGGTCATCACTTTGTCAGGGATTTTTCGCGATTTGCTGCCGATGCAAATCAAGTTGCTGGCCGAGGCGGCGCTGATGGCGGCGCAAGCAGATGAGGATGAGTCACAGAATTTTGTACGCAAGCACACGCTGGCCTATGTGCGCGAACACGGCGTTGACGTGGAGACGGCGGCGCTGCGGGTGTTTGGCAATGCCGAGGGTGCTTATGGGGCCAACGTCAACCATTTGGTCGATTCGAGCTGCTGGGAGAAAGAGGACGAGCTGGGCGATGCGTTTGTGCAGCGCAAAGGTTTTGCGTATGGGGTGCAGGGTCAGCCGGTGCGGCATCAGGCCCTGATGCAATCGGTGCTCAGCACGGTGGCCCTGACCTATCAGAATGTGGACAGCGTGGAGTTGGGCGTGACCAGCATCGACACTTATTTCGACACCCTCGGCGGCTTCAGCCGTGCCGTGTTGCAGGCCAAACACCACACGCATGGGGCGGCCGCCACCGCCCCCGGGGTTTACATCGGCGACCAGACACAGGGCGAAGGGGTGGTGCGCACCCTGGGCGAGCAAGTGGCGCTGGAGACCCGCAGCCGCATGCTCAACCCGAAGTGGCACGAAAGCATGTTGCAGCACGGCTTTGAAGGCGTGCGACAGATTGAGTCGCACCTGACCAACACCATGGGCTGGTCGGCGACCACCGGGCAAATTCAGCCCTGGGTGTACCAGCAACTGGCCCAGACCTTCATTCTGGACCCCGAAATGCGCGAGCGCATGGCGCGGCTGAATCCTTCGGCTTCGGTGCAATTTGCGCACCGTCTGCTGGAGGCCTCACGCCGCAATTTTTGGCAACCCGACACCCAAACCCTGCAGGCCTTGCAAGAGGCCGGGGCCGAGTTAGAAGATCGCCTAGAAGGCGTACAGGAAGGACTACCGGCATGAACGACTCTTTTGTGGAGACCACTCGAGTGCCCGTCTCGAATATCCAGCGCAAGCCACCTGACGGCGAGGGCAGCGTGCAGGTGCACCTGGACCCGGATGTGAAGATCGGCACGGCCAAGGTGTTTGCGGTCTACGGCAAGGGCGGCATAGGCAAAAGCACCACCTCATCCAACTTGTCGGTGGCTTTCAGCAAGCTGGGCAAACGGGTCTTGCAAATCGGTTGCGACCCCAAACACGACAGCACCTTTACCCTGACCAAAAAACTGATGCCCACCGTGATCGATGCGCTCGAAGCGGTGGACTTCCATGCGGAAGAGTTGCGCATGGAGGACTTTGTGTTCAAGGGCTACAACGGCGTGATGTGCGTGGAGGCCGGTGGCCCGCCCGCCGGCACCGGTTGCGGCGGGTATGTGGTGGGCCAGACGGTGAAGTTGCTCAAAGAGCACCATTTGCTGGAAGACACGGATGTGGTGATTTTTGATGTGCTGGGGGATGTGGTGTGCGGTGGTTTTGCCGCCCCCTTGCAGCATGCCGACCGGGCCCTGATCGTGACGGCCAACGACTTTGACTCGATCTTTGCCATGAACCGGATCGTGCAGGCCATCGGGGCCAAGTCGAAAAACTATGGCGTGCGCCTGGGCGGGGTGATTGCCAACCGCAGTGACGCGACCGATCAGATCGACAAGTTCAATGCGCGAACCGGCCTGAAAACCCTGGCCCATTTCCCCATGCTTGACGAGATTCGACGCAGCCGGCTGACCAAGTCAACGCTGTTTGAACTGGAAGCCAACCCCGCCGTGCTGGCGGTGCAAAACGAATACATGAAGCTGGCCGAACAACTGTGGCGGGGTACCGACCCGCTGCCGTCTGTGCCGCTGAAAGACCGTGACATTTTTGACTTGCTGGGATTTGACTGATGCCACCGATCGCTTATGAACAACGCCGCGAGCAGATCGAGCATTATTTCGATCGCACCGCCGCCCAAGCCTGGGCCAGGCTGACCTCGCAAGAGCCGCTGGGGCATATCCGCTCGAGCGTGCGCGAAGGGCGTAACCGCATGCGCGATACGCTTTTGTCGTGGCTGCCCAGGGACATGCATGGCCTGCGTTTGCTGGATGCCGGTTGTGGCACCGGCGCTTTGGCGATAGAGGCTGCCGAGCGTGGCGCGCAAGTGGTGGCCATCGACCTCTCGCCCACCCTGGTGGGGCTGGCGGCCGAGCGGCTGGCCGAGCAATGCCCGACGCTGGCCTCGCGCATCGAGTTTTGCTCGGGCGATATGCTCGATGAGGGACTGGGAGAGTTCGATCATGTGGTGGCGATGGACTCGCTGATTCATTACCCCTGCGAGCAGATCGCCCAGGCGCTGGGGCGACTGGCCGGCCGGACCC
The DNA here is from genome assembly GCA_041158965.1 of Pseudomonadota bacterium. Lineage (GTDB taxonomy): Bacteria > Pseudomonadota > Gammaproteobacteria > Burkholderiales > Burkholderiaceae_C > Limnohabitans. Next base: position 8,981 of record JBEBAJ010000041.1, read on the forward strand.
GACACTCCATGCTGTTTACTTTTGCCCCGCGCACCCCGCTGCTGGCCGCCATGCACCGGGTGGGGCGCTGGTTTCCGCGCACTGACCGTTCACCGGCCCTGGAGCCGGTGGCGGCACAACGCCTGCAAATGGCCTTGCACGCCCATCTGGGCGCCCAAGATTGGCAGCCAGGTCGTGACCAACGCATTGCGCATGGTTTTTACACCTCGCATGCCGTGGAGTGGAAAAGATGAAAGCCCTGCGGGTCCCGGTTCCATCATGGGTGCGGGCTTACGGCATCAAGGTGATGCCGTTTGCCGATGCCGCATCGCCGGGGCTGCCCCTGGGGCGCTTGTTGCGCCTTTCTCTGTTTCAGTGGGCCATCGGCATGGTGACGGCCTTGCTGGTGGGCACGCTGAACCGGGTGATGATTGTTGAGTTGGAGGTGCCCGCCTGGTGGGTGGCGCTTTCTGTGGGTTTGCCGATGGTGTTTGCCCCGCTGCGCGGCTTGATCGGGTATCGCAGTGACACGCATCCATCGGCCTTGGGCCTTAAGCGCATACCTTATTTGTGGCTGGGCAGCCTGATGCTGTTTGGCGGTTTGGCCATCTTGCCTTTTGCCCTGCTGGTGCTGGGCGACAACCAGCCGACCCAGGTGTGGCTGGGCCGATTGGGCGCGGGACTGGCCTTTATGTTGGTGGGGGTTGGGATTCAGGTCACGCAGACGGCGGGCATGGCGTTGGCCAGCGATTTGGCCGAAGAATCGCGCCGCCCCAGGGTGGTGGCGCTGCTCTACACCATGCTGTTGCTGGGCATGATCGTCAGCAGTGGCGTGTACGGTTGGCTGTTGCAAGATTTCAGCCCCTTGCGGCTGATACAGGTCATTCAGGGCACGGCCTTGGCGGTGCTGGTGCTTAATTTGGTGGCGCTGTGGAAGCAGGAGGCACGCCAGACCAAGCGCGGCGAACGCGAGGCCGGAGGCTTCGGGCGACACTGGCGTGAGCTGATGGGACAAGCGCAGATGCGCCGCTTTTTGTGGGCCACCGGCCTGGGCAGTTGTGCCTTTGGCATGCAAGACATCGTGCTGGAGCCCTATGGGGCCCAGGTGCTGGGCCTGGATGTGGGCGCGACCAGTGGCTTGACCGCAGTCGGGGCCATCGGCTCTTTGCTGGCATTTGCCATCTCGGCCAAGGTCATGGGCCAGCGCGTCAGCGCCTGTGCCCTGGCAGGGCTGGGGGCGACGCTGGGCTTGCTGGCTTTTGCGCTGGTGATTTTTTCAGCCCCGTTGCAATCGGTGGCGATGTTCAAGTGTGGCGTGGGCCTGGTCGGCTTTGGTGCCGGCTTGTTCTCGGTGGGCATGCTGGTCAATGCCATGACATATGGCGATGCGCGACTCAGTGGTCTGGCCTTGGGCGCCTGGGGCGCCGTGCAAGCCACCTCGGCCGGTGTGTCGATGGCCTTGGGCGGCATTTTGCGCGACAGCGTCGATGCACTGGCACAAGCCGGCCATCTGGGCGAGGCCCTGCAATCGGTGGTGACCGGTTACAGCTTTGTGTATCACCTTGAAATGTATTTGTTGCTGGCGGTGCTGATTGCCTTGGGGCCGATGGCCCGAAGGGGTCTGAGCCGCGATCCGAATTCTTCCACCCGTTTTGGCTTGGCCGAGTTGCCCGGCTGATTTTTACCCACCACTGGAGACCAACCATGGGAACAGGCGCTATCACTCAATATGTGGACGTGGCTCAGCTCGTCCTTTATCTGTTCTGGGCGTTTTTCGCCGGACTGATTTATTACCTTGTGCGGGAGAATCACCGCGAAGGCTATCCGATGGACTCGGGCCGCGAGAATGGGCCGAAGATGGAAGGCTGGCCGCCGGTGCCGGCCTCGAAAACCTTCACCCACGAAAACGGGCATGTCACGCTCAGCCCCGACCCGCAGCGCCGTGACGGCGATTACCACGCCGAGCCGGCCCACGGCTGGATCGGCTCTCCGCTGGAGCCTTTGGGCAACCCTCTGCTGGCCGGTGTGGGCCCGGGCGGCTGGGCGCAACGCGCCGATGTGCCCGACATGACCATGCACGGCGAGGCCAAGATCGTGCCCCTGCGGGTGGTGCCGGACCACGGGGTTTCGTCTCGCGACACCGACCCGCGTGGTCTGCCGGTTTACGGGGCAGACGGTGAGGTGGCGGGCCAGGTGGCAGACCTCTGGGTGGACCGCATGGAGATGATGTTCCGGTATCTGGAAGTGGCCTTGCCCGATGGCAGCCGCCGTTTGCTGCCGGTGCCGTTTGCCCGCATCAAGAAAAACGGGGTGGAGGTACACGCATTGCTGGCGCGCCAGTTTGCCGATGTGCCCACCACCCGCTCGCCCGAGCAGGTGACTTTCCTGGAAGAAGAGAAGATCAGCGCCTGCTTTGGTGCGGGGCAGCTGTACGCCACCCCTGATCGCAAGGAACCCATCCTGTGAAGGCCACGCACGAACATGAGTGGGAGGCCGCCCCCGGCCTGCCCGAACCTTTGCCAGAGGGTGAAAAAATACTCTGGCAAGGCACCCCAGACTGGCAAGCACTGGCGGTGCATGCCTTTCATGTTCGCAAAGTGGCGATTTACTTCGCCCTGATGTTGACCTGGCAGGCCATCAGCCTGCGCACCGATGGGGCTGAGGCCCTGGACATCTTGATCGACTTGACCAAGTCGGCGACGCTGGTGACCGTGGCCTTGTGCCTGTTGGGCATGGCCGCCTGGTGGGCCGCCAGCACCACCCTGTACACGCTGACCGACAAGCGTCTGGTGATGCGGGTCGGGATCGTGCTGAGCCTGACGTTTAACTTTCCGCTGCGCTGCATCCGTTCAGCCCATGTGAAAACCCTGGGTGGCGATCATGCCGATATAGCGCTGGAGTTGCCCCCTGGCGATCGGATTGGTTGGTTCCATCTTTGGCCGCACCAACGCGCCTGGCATCTGAAGCACCCGCAACCGGCAATGCGGGCGGTGCCCAATGGCGCCCAAGTGGCCGCCTTGTTGCAAAAAACCTGGATGCTGGCGCAAGCCCCGGGCACGGGCCGTGCAGCCACACCCGATGAAGTGACCAGCCCAAGCGGCAGCTGGGGCAGCCAGCCAGGACACATGGCATGAGTGCCCTGCGCCAGCCCCACCGTGTCGCCATCCCCATCGGATGGCTGATCGGCCTGATGACCCTCATGGTGTTGTCTGTGGCGCTGGCGCGCTGGCAGGGCTGGCGTGTGCCCGTGGTCGATGCGGCCACGGTCTGGGAGGCCAGCTTGCTTTTTGAAGACCTGCCCAATGGCGATGTGCAGGTGAGAGATGCCGGCAACGGCTTGACGGTGACCGTATTTTCAGGCGAACAGGGTTTTTTGCGCGGCAGCCTGCGGGCGATGGCACGCCAGCGCCGTCTGGCACAAGCCGACATGACCGCACCATTGGTGCTGCGCGCTCTGGCCGATGGCCGGCTGTTGCTGCTTGACCCGAATCTGGGCGAGCGCATCGACCTCGATTCTTTTGGCCCCACGAACAAGGCGGTGTTCGCCGGTTTGCGCCCGGCCACCCCCCAGCATTGACACAGGAGTAAGACGATGAATGCTGCCACCACCATACTGACCAGCGCTGACGCCAACGAAAAAGCACGGCAGAGCAATATGCTGAGCCCGCGCTTTTACACCACCGATCATGAGGCCTTTGACCGCCTCAGCGTGGAACCCCTGCGTGCCGAGTGGGATGCGATGATGAAGGAGTATGAGGGCGACAACAACCACGACCACTTCCAGCGCGATGCCACTTTTATGCAAGAGTTGGAGGCTTGTGCGCCCGAGTGGAGCCCGGAGATGCGCCAGGAGTTGCTGGACTTCTTTGTCAGTTCGCTGACCTCTGAGTTCTCGGGCTGTGTGCTCTATAACGAGATACGCAAACATGTCAAAAACCCTGACATCAAGCAAATGATGACCTATATGGCGCGTGACGAATCGCGGCATGCGGGTTTCATCAATATGTCTTTGCGTGACTTTGACCTGGGCATTGAGTTGGGCAAGCTCAAAAGCGACAAGCCCTACACCTTCTTCAAACCAGCCCACATCATTTACGCCACCTATCTATCGGAGAAAATCGGCTACGCCCGCTACATCACGATTTTCAGGCAACTGGAGCGGCATCCGGAAAAGCGCTTTCACCCGATCTTCCGCTGGTTTGAGCGCTGGTGCAATGACGAGTTTCGACATGGCGAATCGTTTGCCCTGATCATGCGCGCCAACCCCGAACTGCTTCAAGGCTTCAACCTGGTCAAGATCCGCTTTTTCCTGTTGGCGGTGTATGCCACCATGTATGTGCGGGATCACCGCCGCCCGATCCTGCATCAGGCCATGGGGCTGGAGGCCACCAGTTACGACTTTGAGGTGTTTCGCATCACCAACGAGATCAC